>JAAZGO010000014.1 GCA_012511175.1 Fastidiosipila sp.
ATGGGATTCCGTGTCCGGGCCTGTATCGCAAAACGCCCTCAAACCAAGGGCAAGGTGGAAAGCACCATGAAGATCCTCGATGATATCCAATGCTACCAGGGACAGCTGGACTATGAGGGATTACAAGACCTGGTCAAAAAGCTGAACCATGAAACCAATATGAATATCCACCAGGGAACCGGGCAAGTTCCCCTAGCTTTATTCCAAAAAGAAAAAGAGTCACTCCTCGCGCTGCCCAGCGACCGAATCATGACTCTTTACAAGATCACCCAGGACCACGTCAAGGTGAGCAAGGATGGTTTTGTAAGCTACAAGGGTTCAAAGTATTCCGTCCCCTCCGCCTACATTGGCCAAACACTCTTTTATGAGGTGATCGGGCAGCATCTGTATCTTTATGATAGCACGCATGAGGTCGCCTGCCATCCGATCAGTCTCAAAAAACTCAATTACCTCCCGGAGCACTACCGCGAACATCTGGGGCGCACACAACCCTACATTGATGATATTGCCGTGCGTTCGGCGGAGAATCTGAAAAAGTTAGGAGACCTCTACCATGCAGCCATCTGACAGTACCAGTTACCAATCGCTGATTGAGAATTTGCGCTACTTGAAACTTCCGAAATTTGAGGAGAAACTTTCCGAAACGCTGGATCGCGTGCAAAAGCGTGATCTGTCCGTGCTTGAAGCCCTGCATCTTTTGAGTAATGCCGAAGTTGACAACAAAAAACAGCTGTCGATGCTGCGATCCATCCGGATGGCCGGTTTCCCGCACCATAAAGGCCTTAAGGATTTTGATTTTGATTTCCAGCCCACCGTCAATCGCGGGCAGCTATATGATCTGGCAACGCTCGGCTTCATCGAGAACAAGGAGAACATTGTGTTTTTGGGTTCCCCGGGAGTCGGTAAAACGCACCTGGCAACCGCCTTGGGGATTGAGGCTGCCAGGCATCGGATCTCTTGCTATTTCATTAAGGCTAATATCCTGCTTGCCAGACTCCGCAAGGCGAAAGAAGAGAATCGTCTGGAGGCAAGCTTGCGTTACTACGTGCGCCACCGCTTGTTGATTATTGATGAGCTGGGCTTTCTGCCTATCCAAAAAGGCGATGAAAAACTTCTGTTTCAGGTGATTGACCAGCGCTATGAGAAAAAAAGCACGATCGTCACGACTAACGTTCAATTCTCGGATTGGGGAGATTTATTTGAGGACCCGACCATCGCGCATGCGATTCTCGACAGGCTTCTGCATCACTCACATGTCTTGGCCATTGTCGGCGACTCTTACCGGACAAAAGATCTTGTGGGGATGCGAGCCCAAACAAGGGAAGAATAACCGTGAAAAATTTTCACCCCCTAGGGGGTGAACTCTCTCTCCTCCAAAACTGTACATTCTTATTTCGTCAATTCTGGACATTCTTAACTTGACATTCACATGCTCGCAATCCCTCACAGGCTCCGATCACCTCCCGCTCACCCTCCTCGCTCACCGCCATGGCAATCAGGAGGGCCACATTCTCGAATTTCCCGGAAAGTCACTCTTGAGCCAGACGCCGTCAAGCAGACGTAAGAGTGGCTCATCTCGAGGGGGTGCTTTCGCCATTCATCGATTTGATCATCGATCTTCAGATTCAGACAACTAACCATTCCTGCGCTGACTTTTGTGCCCCACAGGGCCTCTGTGACGTCTTCTGCGCGGCGCGCGGATACAACCAGCCAGGTGCATTTCTGCCAAGGCTTCTCTTACGCAAATTTTTCGCTTCTGTCAGCGCTGGATAATGGCCGTTTCAAATAGTAAGGTCCGAGACTTAGGCATTTTGAGATCTGCCTCACCTGCCCGGAGCAATCGTTTATTTACGCAATGACTGGCCCATATGCTCTTTCGCAGAGCGATTCTCACCTAGTGTTTGGCATTGGTTAGCCGGCCGGTTTCTTCTTCCGGCATCGCGTTCAAAGTATCTTCCACACTTTGACGCACCCTCTAGCCCAAATCTTCTTAGATGATTTCTTCGCTCAGTTGAAAAATTTTTTGGATATGGTTCTTCATTCCCCCAGTTCTCTTTTCCAAAATCAACTTTCCTGGTGAGGCGAAGTTCCATGTCCTCTTTTTTCAATTGCACGAAGTTTGGCACATCTCATCTAAGTACAGTTATACCTCGAATTCGCATCGAAAAACAGTAGGTGCCCATCTGCGATCACCTGTTCAGGCTGAGAGGAATCCAAGTAAATTTTTTCATTTAAGTGAAGATGGGATGGTTAAACTCTGGGGAGTCACTCTATGCCAGGCACCAAACATATTTAGTTTCAGACGCAACCGAATAAGAATTTTTTAAGGGCGGACGTAACAGTATCCTTCTTCTTGTTTATGTACGATTTCTACGACACCTGATGGAACAACCCGTACATGTGCGGGCAGCCGTTCAGTCTCTATTTGCAAGGCCCTCAGAGCGTTGTTGCAGGCTACGAAGTCGACTCTACCAAGCAGATCCTCCGGCAGATCCCTGTCCCCGACATAGTAGCTGACGGCCTCGGCGTAGGCGACCACTTCAACCGTCGCATCCTTTTCCACCGCCAATAAGTTCTTGACGTTTGTCAAGGCCAGGGGCCATTTGTTCAGCTCATCAATATGAAAGACAACGCGCATGATGTTTTCTCCTTTATGGGTGCCCATTCAGTCAGGCTGCCAGCTTCTTGTTTGAGTATACACGCTGCCAAGAGTGGAAGTCATGAAGCAAATCAAGAATCCACACCGTCTGATGCGGATCTCGCTTTGGCTTCCTGGGCTGAGATGAATGCAATCCTCAAAAAATGTATTGGGGTGCAAAGGTACCCTCTTTTTTTTCATCCAGTTTTGCTTATGTCTCTTCACACGCAGCCTGAATTAAAGCAACTTCGGTGCCAACTACCCAACATATTATGGTTCGATCATGAAGGTCACAAAGGGTCCACACCACAGGCTATCGTGATCGTGGCGGCTACGATCGTTGGCTGGGATGGCTGGACATTTTGCATGAATACTGGCCCATACGTTCCATGTCCGCCAAGGGTTGCCCGCCCGATCATGCCGCATGTGAAGATTTCTTCGGGTGAATTTGGAATGAATTCTTTCACAGACGGGATTGGAAGGGTGTGTCGCAAGATGAGTTCATGCAACAGCTTGACCACCATTCGCGCTGACATAATCAGGAACAAATCAAGGAATCGCCCGGTTGGATGAGCCCTGTCCAATACCTTGAGAGCTGGGGCTTAGTTGCGTGAATCCTGACCAGGGTTTTGTCTGCACCTCTCAAACAGTAACCATTTTCAAAACAATCCTCTTTTTGAAAGGATTTTGCTTTTGATTTGAAGAGTGGCGGCAAATTTTAGTAAATAAAAGGCTTGACACGTCAATCGCCATAAGGGCTTGATCTCTTTTTCCGAAGACCGAACCGTTGACAGTTGCTCCATGCGGCCCACCTCTTGCACCTTTCCATTTGAGCCCATATATTGAACAGGTAGATTTTTATGTTTTAGGGGAGATGAGTGAGCGACCTGTTTCCATCTCTACCCTTAACCAGAAAATCATCTTATTAGGCAAGGCGGGCCTAGGAATCTCGGCTTATGCACGTTAAGGCAATTGAAATATGAAATGTAAAAAAGTAAGGTCTCCCTTAATGAGTTTGATCGTGCTGATAACCTTGTGCAGCATTTTGTTGTCTGTGGCCTGTTCTCCAACTTCAATTGAAGAAATGGCCGGGAAAACAAGTACCAGTGATCCCGACGGTGATGAAGCGCTCCCACCCCCCACCATGACGGCGATGGCTTCAACGACTCCATCAACATCTGTTGCCACGACGACAACGACGACCACAGCACCTCCTCCCCAGGCCGATCGTTCGGCAGCCTACATTTATGAGTTAAATCCCAAACTGACTCCGGTCAATTATGATTCGCCGGCCCTGCTTCCCCCCAGTGAGGATATGGGCATGGAATACATTGACAGGATTACTTTTATCTGCGATTCACCCACTTATTGGATGTGGCCGCTTGGTCTTTTTAGTGATGGAAAAGATTCCAAGCAAATCTGGACCGGACCTGAAGGCACCATGACTTTGGCCTACCAGAGCACCTATCATATTCTTGATCCTTACGATAAGAAGCAGCGTCCCATTCGCGATATGGTTTCCTTGCATCCTCCGGATATTCTGATCATTGCTTTGGGTATCAATGGCATCTCTTTTATGGACGAGGCGTATTTTACCAAGGAATACAAGGATTTGGTGACGGATATCCAGGAAATCAGCCCGGATACCATCATCATCCTCCAATCCATCTACCCCATTACCCGTAGGTATAAACATTACGGCAGCATTACCAATGCCAAGATTACAAAAGGCAATAGCTGGATTCTGGCCATGGCGGAAGAACTCGGTTGCTCCTATCTGGATACCTTTTCCGTTCTATTGAACGATGAGGGCATGGCTAAGGATGAGCTGATGTTAAAGGACGGCCTCCATCCCAATCGTGAAGGATTGACCCTCATTTTGGATTACATCCGAACCCACGCCTATGTGGAGCGTTAAAGCTGATTGGATGCCAGGCGCCCAATCAATTAAGTTTCCGACCAAAGGATTTGAAAATGATACGCCCCATCCGGAGCGGACCTTCAATTTTGGCTTCCTGCGCCAAAACGAATACAATCCTCACGAAAAGTTCAGAAGAAATAAAAGGTGCATCGGAGTTTTTGCACTTGTTTTGTGATGAAACATTGCCAGCTTGTGAAAAATCACATTTTCAAGCAACCAACCGGTATCACCAATACATCGTCTTTTCTGCGGTAGCCGTACTCAGTACCCGTCAAAACAATCTTCAGGTCCGGGGTCTTCATGTGTATTCGTTCGTCTTTTCTGTTAAAAATATGAATTAATTCTTCCACTTGGTTAAGATGTTTTGCTGCACTTTCAATCTCATTGGATCCCAATTTTATTTCGATCAAGGCATACCTTCCATCGTCGAGATGGAGAACAGCGTCTGCCTCTAGACCATACCGATCGTGATAATAGGATACCCGGCCACCCTGTAACGAAGAATATATCTTCAGATCCCGGATACAGAGAGATTCAAAAAGGAAACCCAGTGTCTTAAAATCCTCATTAAAGTAATCTGGGCTCAAACCAAGCGCTGCCACAGCGATCGACGGATCAATGAAATTTCTTTTTTTTGAAGAACGAATGGCTGTCTTTGATCGAATGGCCGGGCTCCAAGCATCAATATCTTCAATGATGAACAAATGCTCCAGAACTGCGACGTAGTCGTGGAAACTGGCCTGGCTCATGGAAGTACTGGCAGTTATATCCTTGTATATCGTGTTTTTGCCTGCCAATGTCGCAATATTTCTTGCATAAGATCGGAGGATCAGTTCTGCCCAAACTGGATTACGAACTACGTCGTCGATACTCGAGATATCACGCCGGCTGACTTGCTGAGCCAGGTCTTTTGCCACCTCCAGTTTTGAGCGGTCAGTTATATTATTAATCGCTCTGGGCCAGCCTCCCTGACAAAGCAAGAAGATCAAGTGATCCATCGTCAGCTCTGATTGGCAGCCATCAAAAGATTGAGGATCATCAAAAAGCCTGCCGAGAGAGACACTTCCATTGGAATCGCCGCTCTCATAGAGACTCATCGGATACATTTTGAGAGTTGATATACGCTGCGTTCCCGTGTGAGGTGTTTTAACCGTTTGTGCCGTTGAGCCTGTTAAAATATAGCTCCCGTTGACTTGTTCATCATCAACTGCTTTCCGGATGGCACCCCAGATTTTCGGTGCATCTTGCCACTCATCAAAGAGCCTTGGCTTTTCGCCCATCAGCAGTCTTGAAGGTTGAGTATTTGCCACAGCAAGATATTCATCCCGGCGGTCCTCATCTTGAAACTCAATTACACTTTTGGCTTTCTGTTTTGCCGTTGTCGTTTTCCCACAACCTTTGGGTCCTACAATCAGCGTCGCCCCAAAACTCTCAAGCTTTAGTTCCAAGATTGCATCTGCTACACGCTCTTTATACTTAAACATAGCAACCACCTCGCTACAATCATACCATTACTGGAGTGATTTGTGGCTTTCCATTGGAGTATTTTGTGGCGTTTCACTGGAGAGATTTGAGCTCCTCCATAGGCTGTCTTTGTTAATATAACTTCGGTACCAGGCACCAAACCAATGATGGCACCTCGTCCGGCTTGCTCTGAGACCCTCCCAAAGCAATGCTTTCTCTTCATTGTTTTAAGAATCAATTTTTTTGGAGTATTGCGCATGGTTAACGAACATCGTTTAATCAATGATGATCTGGACGAAGTTAAATCATCAATAAAGTGTTATGTGTATGGCCAGAAGATAAGTTGCCTAAAGCAATCGTCTGACTCAGAAAACTTGGTGGATCAGGGCAGAACCGGCGCCTTGATAATGCAGATAGGATTGGAAGATTATAAATGGATTGGAAAACAATACCTAAAATAGATTCGCACGTGCATGTCTTACCTGAAGAAAGCCGGCAGGGTTTCATAAAAAATCTAGGGGCTGACTGTATATGGGCTAAATCAGAATTAAGCTCCTACCTGCAGGAAATGGAAAGAAATAACATCAGGAGGGCAATATTACAGCCAACCAATGACCCCTACATGTATTTCCCTGCAAGAAAGACCAATGAATATTTGGCGAAAATCTTAGAGGAATATCCAGACAGGTTTTTGGCTTTTGCCGATATCAATTTGGATGGATCCTACATCCTGGACAAAACACCGGCTGAACTTGAATATGCAATCAGGGAATTAGGCTTGCATGGATTGAAAATCCATCCCAGCAACCTGAATATGGATGCTGATGACCTTAGACTCGTTCCTTTGTTGAGAAAGGCAGCTGAATTGAAGATTCCAGTTATCTACCACGGAAACCCTTGTATGACAGGTTTTCATGATAATTGCGCGCCAGATAAAATCAATAAGATGATAAAAGTATTTCCCGATATTCAGTTTATTACTGCGCACATGGGTGGGGTCAAATACCTTGATGCATGGTCAGGATGCACCTGGGTAGACATTTCATTCGTTCTCCCGGAATTTTTGAAACTCTACGGTCTCGAGCAGACGAGGAGAATTCTTCACATGTTTGGGGCTGACCGGCTGATATTTGGAACAGATTATCCTGAAGGTAATTATGAGGAATACTTTACCCTATTGGATCAAATGGATTTTACAAACGAAGAGATGAAAAAGATCGCCTATAAGAATATTGAATCAATTTTGAAAATAAGCCAATGACCCAACAGAGGCACCTACAAACTCCTGACTCGACTGAAACGACAATCATAGAGGCCATGAAACCATCATAATGAAGGTCCACCCCATCCGGAGCGGACCCTAGCCGGTTTGGTGCGGACAACAGGATTCGAACCTGCACGGTTTCCCATTGGAACCTAAATCCAACGTGTCTGCCAATTCCACCATGTCCGCATTTTCCCGGCTCTTGATGTTAAATTCACCTTGTTGTTATAACACATGATATTGTATTGCATTTATCAATCGCTCAGCCGGAGAACGCTCATGAAGGCTTCCTGCGGAACTTCGACACTGCCGACCTGACGCATGCGTTTCTTGCCTTCCTTCTGCTTCTCCAGCAGCTTCTTCTTTCTTGTGATGTCACCGCCGTAACACTTGGCTGTAACATCCTTGCGATAAGCGCGGACAGTCTCCCGGGCAATGATCCGCCCGCCGACACTGGCCTGGATGGGGATCTCGAACTGCTGACGGGGGATGTTGTCCCGCAGCTTTTCCGCCATGGCCCGACCCCGCTTGTAAGCATCGTCACGGTGCAGGATGAATGTCAGTGCATCCACCTGTTCACCATTGATCATCATATCAAGCTTGACCAGGTCCGACACCTGCCAGCCCTTGAATTCGTAATCAAGCGACGCATAGCCCTTGGTATTGGATTTGAGCGCGTCAAAGAAATCATAGATGATTTCATTCAACGGCATGTCGTAGTGAAGATTGACCCGGTTTTCATCGACGTATTCCGTATTGACGTAAACGCCCCGGTAATTGTGGCAAAGCTCCATGACGTTCCCAATGTACTCCTTGGGCAGCATGATCGAGGCTGAGACCACCGGCTCCTCGATGCTGGCGATTTGCTCAGGCCCGGGCATATTGGTCGGATTTTCCAGGGTCTTTTGACTGCCGTCAGTCATGTTCAGACGGTAGGCTACGGAAGGCGCCGTAGAGATCAGATCCAAATCGAATTCCCTTTCCAGCCGCTCCTGAATAATCTCGTAATGGAGCAGGCCCAGAAAACCGCAGCGAAATCCAAAGCCGAGTGCGGTCGATGTCTCCGGTTCAAAAGAAAGGGCCGCATCGTTTAGTTGGAGCCGTTCCAGCGCGTCGCGCAGGTCAGGGTAGTCAGCGCCGTCAACCGGATACATACCGCAAAAGACCATCTGGCGGACCGGTTGGTAACCAGGCAGCGGTTCAGGGGCGGGGCTTTCTGCCAGGGTGATGGTGTCACCCGGGGCTGTGTCCCTGACATTTTTGATGCTGGCGGTGATGTAGCCCACATCACCCGCGCAAAGGCTTTCGCCGGGCACCATGGCGGTGGGGCTGAAGGTGCCGAGCGAGGTCACGGTGAATTGTTTTTTAGAGTGCATCATCAGGATTTCATCGCCCAGGGATACTTGTCCCTCACGGACATTGACATGGGCAATGACGCCCAGGTAGGCATCATAAAGTGAGTCGAAAATGAGGGCACGAAGCGGCTTTCCCCTGTCACCTGTCGGGGGCGGAAGATAATCCTTGACGGCTTCCAGCACCTGATCGATGTTGACATCGTTCTTGGCTGAAATCAGGGGGGCATGGGAAGCATCGAGGCCGATCACTTCCTCGATCTCATGGCGGACCTCTTCAGGTCTTGCAGCCGGCAGATCAATTTTGTTGATGACCGGGAGCACTTCCAAACCCGCATCTATGGCCAGATAAGCATTGGCCAGGGTCTGGGCCTCAACCCCCTGTGACGCGTCAACAATCAGGATGGCGCCATCGCAGGCTGCCAGGGATCGTGACACCTCATAATTGAAATCGACATGTCCCGGTGTGTCAATCAGGTTGTACACGTAGCAGCTTCCGTCCGCCGCCTTGTATTCCATGCGGACGGCACGGGCCTTGATGGTGATGCCGCGCTCACGCTCGATGTCCATGTTATCGAGGACCTGATCCAGCTTTGACCGGGCTGAATATGCGCCGGTGTGCTCAATCAGGCGGTCGGCCAGCGTTGACTTGCCGTGGTCGATGTGGGCAATCACGCAGAAATTTCGGATGTGATCTGAAGCTGTGCCTTGCATGAGTCGTTTGATTCTATTTCCTCCCTGGAGAGTTATCTGGGCTTTCCGATCCGTTCAAGCGGAAGAAAGCGGAAAAACAACTTCCCCTCGATGTCGTCCCGGGAAACAGGGCCAACATCCCGGCTGTCGCGGCTGTTCATCCGGTTGTCGCCCAGCAGGTAATACTCCTTGTCTCCCAGCAGAAGGTCGGCGTATTCTTTGGCGTGCTCCGATGTCATGACCCCCTCTTCCAGATAGGGTTCATCCAGAAGCTGGCCATCCACATAAACAAAACCGCCCCGGATGGTAATACGTTCGCCGGGCAGGCCGACAATCCGTTTAATGATCATGATTTCATGGGGGTCATCAAATCCCCGAAAGGAGTCCGCTGTCACGATATCACCGCGTTTGAGCCCTGAAGGGAAAAGACGGGAGATTTTTTCAACGAAGACCTCATCCTTGTCCTCCAGGGTCGGGAACATGGAGGAGCCGATGACCGTATTGCGCTGCAAGACAAACTGCGTGAGAGCATAGACAAAAACAAAACAAAGAGCCAGTGTAATGGCAAATCGAAGCAAGCGCCGCCAGAAGGGTTCCTTCTCCGGCGAAGGTCTTGTCCGATACTCCTGCTCCTGTTGTTGATTCATCTTCTTTTGATCCTCAACCCGCTTCCTGCGCGCCTGACCAAGACTGACCCTGCTTTTTCCCTATTTGGGTTTCCCCACCCTGTCGAAGGGGAAAAACCGCAAAATCAGGGAACCGATGATATCTTTTTGAGAGAAAGGCCCTACATCCCGGCTGTCGCGGCTGTTCGGCCTGTTGTCCCCCATCAGGTAGAATTGATCCGGCCCCAGTATGAGATCCGCATACTCCGCCACTCGGGCATCGGTCAGGACCCAGTCATCGAGATAGGCTTCATCCAGCTTTTGACCATCGATCCATACAGCCCCCTCTTTGAGAGTCACCCGTTCGCCCGGCAAACCGATGATCCGCTTAATGATATACTCCCGGCCGCCGTTTGCCAGACGCTCACGTGTAGCGACGATGACAATGGATCCACGTTTCAGGCCGGACGGAAAAAGCCTGGAGATTTTTTCAACAAAGATCTCGTCCCTGTCTTCCAGGGTCGGGAGCATGGAAGTGCCAATCACGGTGTTATGCTGCAGGACAAAATGCCTGATAAGCAAGACTATAAGGGCTGTCAATAGGAAAGTGTAAACCAGCGACAGCCATTTCCGCCCAACCGGTTTTGGACCAGCCCTTTTCACTTTTTTGACTGGTTTGGCATCCAGGCCTGCAAAATAGGCTTCAAGACTGATGTGTTCGGCAGATTCAGCTGACCGCTCTTCGTCTTTCCGCTTCATCTCCCGGTTCAGGGCGCGGGTCATTTCGTCCGATCCTTTCACTCCGGTACAGCATCAGGCAATGCTTCACCTGTTTCAACCCCTGCTTGAAGGGCCAGCCCCAGTTCATCAAGCTGCTTTTGAGCGACGAAATAGGGGGCTCCGGTCATGAGGGAGGAGGAATTTTGAACTTTGGGGAATGCGATCACCTCCCGGATGCTTTCCTCTCCTGTCAGAAGCATGACGATCCGATCCAGCCCGTAGGCCAGTCCACCGTGCGGCGGTACCCCGTACTTGAAGGCCGACAGCAGAAATCCGAATTGGTTTTCAGCCTGCTCTTCAGTAAAACCGAGGATTTTGAAGATCTGTCTTTGCAGCCCCTGGTCGTGGATCCGGATGCTCCCTCCGCCCAATTCCGTTCCGTTTAATACCATGTCGTAGGCACGCGCCCTGGCTTCTTGCGGGCAGGTCTCGAGAAGTTCCAGATCTTCTTCCATAGGAGAAGTGAAGGGGTGGTGTTTGGCGACGTATCGCCCCGCCTCCTCCGACCATTCAAGCAGGGGAAACTCCGTCACCCAACAAAACTCAAACTTTCCCGAAGGAATCAGACCGCGCCGTCCGGCCACCTCCAAACGCAGAGCACCCAGCGCTTCAAGTGCCGTTACCCGGTCGGTGTCAGCCACCAATAGAAGCTGTGCCGATTCATCACTTCCCGCTTTGGCCAGAGCTTTTTTGACAAAATCCGCGTCAAGGAATTTGGCAAGCGAGCCGCGGCTCTTGCCATCTTCACCGATTGAAAGCCATGCCAGGCCTTTGGCCTTCGTGTCACGTTTAACAAAGAGCGCCAGATCATCGAGTTCCCGCCGCGACATGGAGGCACCGTCAGGAACGGCAATGGCTGCCACCAGACCGCCCTTGGCGACCGCCTCGGAAAAGACGCGAAAGGATGTTTTCCCGGCCAGATCTGACAAGTCGGCGATCTCCATGCCAAACCTGAAATCAGGCTTGTCAGTCCCGAACCGGGCCATGGCCTCCCGCCAGCTGATCCGCCTGATGGGCCGCGCAATCTCAATGCCCAGGAACTCACGCATCAAGGTCGCAAGGTAGCGCTCATTGGCATCCATAACCTCATCTTCGGTGACAAAAGCCATTTCAATATCAATCTGGGTAAATTCCGGCTGACGGTCGGCGCGAAGATCCTCATCTCTGAAACAGCGGGCAATCTGCATGTATTTGTTATAGCCCGCCAGCATAAGGAGCTGCTTATAGAGCTGGGGCGACTGGGGCAGGGCGAAAAACCGTCCCGGAAATACACGCGAAGGAACCAGGTAGTCGCGGGCACCCTCCGGCGTGCTCTTGATCAGCATGGGCGTTTCGACATCAATGAAACCCTCCCGGTCGAAAAAATCCCGGGTGATTTTGGTGATCCGGTGGCGGGCCAGAAGTTTCCTCTGCATGTCGGGGCGGCGGAGATCAAGAAAGCGGTATTTCAGGCGCAGGCTTTCATTCACATCCAGATCTTCCTCGATATAAAAGGGCGTCGTCTCCGCCTCTGAAAGAATACGCAATTCTGTCGTATGAAGTTCAACCCTTCCCGTCTTCATGGCCGGGTTGACGGCGCTTCTTTCCCGCAGGACGCCCCGGGCAGCCAGGACATACTCGCTGCGGACACCGGCTGCTTTCGTCCGGGCTTCCGGTGGTGAATCGTCATCAATGACAATCTGAACCTCACCCGCGATATCGCGCAGGGTGATGAACAAAAGGCCGCCCAAATCACGCTGCTTGTGGCACCATCCCATCAAGGTCAGCTCACGGCCGACCATGGATTCCGTCACTTCACCGCAAAGGCAGCTGCGCCGCCATCCGCCCATCGATTCGCTCATAGTCCTCCCCCTGTGGATTCCGGACCCGGAAACCCGCCTAACTCCTGTCTTTCAAATACTGGCCAACTTCCGAAAGAGAAAGCCTTGTTTCACTTCCATCTGACATCTTGCGCAGGCTTGCCTGAGCCAGGGATACTTCCTCTTCGCCAAGCACCAGGATGTAAGCTGCCCCCATACGATCAGCCGCTTTCATCTGTGCGCGGATGCTCCGGTTCATCAGATCCGTCTCAACAGCCAGCCCCTCCCCGACCAGCGTCTTGGCCAGAGCCAGGGCATCAGCGGAGGTCGAAGGGAAGGAGGCAATGTAAAGGTCGGGTCCCGCAGGACTTCCCAAGACAAGCCCCTGGGCTTCCATTTCCAGCATGAGTCTTTCCACTCCCATGGCAAAACCCACCGCCGGCACGTCAGATCCGCCAATCTCCCGGACAAGGCCGTCGTAGCGGCCTCCTCCGCAGATAGAGCCCTGGCTGCCGACATTTTCCGAGATGAATTCGAAAACCGTTCGCGTATAGTAATCAAGGCCGCGGACAATCAAAGGGTTGACCACAAATTTGATCGCCTGTTTTTCCAGCGCTGCCTGTACCCGGTCAAAGTGCAGCCGGCAGTCATCACAAAGGTAATCCAGCTGCACCGGGGCACCCGCTGCCAGGCTGCTGCAGTAGTCTTCCTTGCAATCAAGCATACGCAGGGGATTGCGGTCAAAGCGGATCTGACAGTCGTCACACATCCGGGGAAGTTCGGGCCGATAATAGTCACGGAGCGCCTTCTTGTAAGATTCGCGGCAAGCCGGACACCCGATGCTGTTGATTTCCAGCCGGACCTCCCCAAGACCAAGTTCGGCAAAATACGCATCGAGCAGGCCGATCACTTCCGCATCGGCCTCTGCTGCCCCTGCGCCGAAAATTTCACAGCCGAACTGCCAAAACTCCCGGTAGCGCCCTTTTTGCATCTTCTCGTAACGGAACATGCTCATGTTGTACCAAAGCTTGACCGGGGCAGGCCGGGAAGCCATCCCGTGTTCAACAAAGGCGCGCGCCACGCCGGCGGTGCCCTCGGGACGAAGCGTCAGGCTCCGGTCACTTTTGTCCAAAAATGTGTACATCTCCTTGCGGACAACATCACTTGAGTCCCCGACGCCACGGACAAAGAGCTCGGTATACTCGAAAGCGGGCACCCGGATCTCACCATAGCCGTAGCGGCGGCAGATATCCGCGAACGCCCGCTCGAGGAACTGGCGCTTTGCTGCCTCTTCGGGCAGGATGTCCTGAGTCCCGCGGGGAGCTTTCAGGTCCATGACGGCCTCCTTGTGCTGTTTTTTGATTTTGATATATCAAGTCATTTTATCACAGCGAGGCTGCCGGCAAGGGCCTTCAGCGGTGAAGGAGCGGACTTAGCTTCTTGTAAATCAAACCGACAATCACGGAAACCACGATCCCCTTCATCAAGTTGAAAGGAATAAAGACCCAGAGGATCAGGGATGGCAGCCCGGTCACCAGGGTATTGCCGGCGGCATGGGTAGCCGCAACAATCCCTTCCATGGAAAAGCCCATGACTGAAATGTAAAAGGGGATGGTGAAAAAATAGTTGATCAGGGCTCCCGACGCGGTCAGCGCCAGGGTTCCGGCCGCCATGGAGAGGATGGCACCGCCCCGCGTTTTCTTGTGTTTGTAGATTAGGCCTGCCGTACCGACGAAGAAACTCCCCATGATGAAGTTGGCCAGCTCACCGACCATCAAGGTATGGGTTGCCGGCAGGTGGGCAATATTCTTGATCAGTTCAACGGCAATGCCGGCCAGCGGCCCCATGGCAAAGGTTGCCAGCAGAGCCGGTATCTCGGAAAAATCGAATTTCAGAAAACCCGGAAACAGGGGAAGGGAAATCTCCAGGTACATGAGGGCGATGGCAGCTGCCGACAGGATGCCGGTCTTGGCCATCCAGGCGGTCTGCCTTCGCCGCCTCTGATTAGGCGGGACGATCGCCTTCGTTTGCTCCTGCGAATTCAAAGTCTCTTTCATGTGTTTGCACCTCGCGGCCAATACCGCTCCCTTTCTCGGATTATCGGGCCTCCCGGGAAAATAAAAGTGCCCCGGTAATCCGGGGCAACGATCAGCGATCTCGCTTCCTCCCATTCAGACTTTCACTGCCGGCCCGGGATTCCCACCCTGTCATGCATCCAGCTCGCGGGCTCGTCCCTTGATAAGGGCATCACCGCCGGTGGGAAATTGCACCCCGCCCCGGAAACATCCCTATGATAACAAAAGACCGGGCTGAATGAAAGAGACTCAGCAAAGCAAGGCTTCCCCCAGTGAATCAATCAGGTCTTCGGGCGTCACCGCGATCTCGGACAGACACCTTTCCGACGCAATATCAGCGGCCAGGCCGTGAAGGTAGACAGCCCGCCTGACAGCATTCTCCGTCGAATCACACTGGGCGGCCAGGCCGGCGATCATGCCCGTCAGCACATCTCCCGAACCGCCTTTGGCAAGCCCCACATTTCCCGTGGTATTTATATAGGCCTTGCCATCCGGCATGGCAATAACGGTCGCCATGCCCTTAAGCACAATAATGGAGGCCGTTTGTTCAGCAAGCCGGCGTGCAGCTTCCAGGCGGTCCTGATGCAAAAGCTTCTCGTTTTTCGGCGCCAGGCGCAAATATTCTCCCGGATGGGGCGTCAATACAGCAGGCGGAAATCCTTTCCGGCTCCGCTCCTTCAGGAGACTGGAGGCATTTTTCATCCGCGCAAGTGCGTTCAGGCCGTCTGCGTCAATAATGATCGGCATGGGCTGCCCAAGGAGATGTTGAATGGCTTTTTCCACCCAGGGATCCGACCCCGCTCCCGGTCCGACCGCAATGGCGTCTGGTTCGGGCAGCTCATGCTTTGTCTCTTCCCCCTCCTCGGGTACAGCGGAAAGGAGAGCAGATGGAACGGCTCCCGCTATGATGGGCAGTGATTTCTCCGGCGCCCGGATCATGGTATAGCCCACACCCATCTTTTCGCCGGCACGGGCGGCCAGGATCAGGGCTCCCGTCATACCCTCGTGGCCGCCGATCAGCAAGAGACGGCCAAACTGCCCCTTGTGCCCGTCGGGCTGGCGTGCTTCAACCGGGCCGCCGGCTGTTTCCTCATTAAGTTCGGTGACGCGGCGGCGTCCTTCCAGGACTTTTTCAACAAAGCCATCGGTCATGCCGAGAGGAAACTCCAGGACTTCACCGGCATAAAGCAGGCCGGGATGTGTTATGAGACCAATTTTCTTGCGCCCGAAAGTGCAGGTGAAATCAGCCTCCACCGTCTCCCTGATTGCCTGGCCGGTATTGGCATCTACACCGCTCGGGATGTCGCAGGCGATAATAAGGCTGCCAGCTTCCTTCAGTGCTGCCAGCGCTTTCAAGGCCGCGAGTGCTTCTTCGGGCAACTCCTTGTCCGTCTTGAAGCCTGTGCCAAAAAGAGCGTCGATCGTCACCAGGGGATATTTTTCTGAAAGCTCATCCAAGCTATTGATGACCCGCCCGCCCAGAATTCCGTAAGCCTGGCGGTTGACAGCCGCATCACCGGACATTTTTCGTCCGGGATGGGCCTCAAGGACAGCCACCCGGTATCCAGCTGCCTGCAGCTGACGTGCCGCCGCCCAGCCGTCCCCGCCATTATTCCCTGTACCAGTAATGATGAGCACCTCGATTTCATCTGCCTCTGTGGTTTCAAAAGAGTCCAGCAGACTGCCGGTCAGCCCTGCCAAACCCGCTGCAGCCTGCTCCATCAGGACGGCAGAAGGGAGCCCGGTCAGCTTGCAAAACTCCCTGTCCAGTTCCTGCTGCTCTTCTCTAGTCAATAGCCTGTTCACGGGAAGTCTCCTTTTTACGAAAAAACCCACGCGCGATGTGTTTGATCACGCGTGGGCCCTCACATCAGTTATTTATATCTAGCCGACGTGCTTGTCGAGCACCCTTGCCACATCGTCATAGGGCCTGGCCCCGACGAGCTGATCCACCACCTTGCCGCCCTTGAAAATGAAGAGGGTCGGAATGCTGAAGACACGGTATTTCTGCGCGAGACCCCGCTCCTCATCGACGTTGACCTTGCCGATGACAGCCTTTCCAGCGTAGTTTTTCGCCAGCTCCTCGACGACCGGGGCAACCATCCTGCAGGGACCGCACCATTCAGCCCAGAAATCAATCAAAACAGGAAGGTCACTTTTGATAACCTTCTCCTCAAAATTATCCTGTCTAAGAATCTCCATCATCTTGTTTCTCCCATCCTTTTTTCTCGTTATGCCTGGACGGCGCAACCTGTTTCTCTTCCCGTCCATGATAAAACGACACTAGCGAAGACGATAGTGTCACCCGTTACCGCTGAACTTCAAAAAAGACCCCGTTCCGCTGACCTGAAAATTACAAAAACTCCTGGAGGATGGAGTCAGCAGGCACGAAGGATGGGTCAACAGCCGGCAGCTGCTCACAAACCCCCGACAGGCGGACCGCCTCATTGATGGCCCGTTTCAAATCTGAATGCCCCGATGGATTATTGGTGTAGGAAGAAGGGGGCAGCTCGCCCTTAAAGAACCGGTCAAGGGAGCGCTCAATCTCGATCCGTGCCATGGGACCGATCACCATGAACTCATAGAGCAGGATGGAGTTGATGTAGAAGTCCGCTGCTTCAAGGTAGGCAGGAATGAAGTCGCTTTCTGCCCGGTCGATCATGGGCCAGTAGTCGAGGGTGTCGATGGCTGTCGCTCCCCGGTGCCGGACGTCACGGCTGATTCGCCTTAAAATCCGTATATCGCTTCCTGACAGCATGCGGCGGTCCGACAGGACGCGGGCATACGGCAGGATAAAGTAGCTGATTCGCCTTTCTTCGGGGATTTTTTCCATGATCACGCTGGAAAGCCCATGCAGCCCTTCCACGAGCAGAACATCATCATCCGTCAATTTCAGTTTTTTTTCGGGCAGGTAAAGCCGTTTCCTGGTCCTGAAATCGAAGGTTGGAATGGCAACCTCTTCATTTTGGAAAAGGCGCTCCAGGTCATTTCCCACCAACTCCAGGTCGATGGTATCGATGGTCTCAAAATCAGGCCGGCCCTCCTCATCGTAACGGAGTCTTTCGGGCCGATAGTAGTCATCCAATTCAAGGTGATAAGTACGGAGTCCTGCGCCGGTCAGTCTTTTTGACATCAGCATGGAAGAGGTCGTCTTGCCCGAAGAGGTGGGGCCGGATACAAATATGGCCCGAATCCCGCGATTCTTCAATATCTGATCTGCAACCGCATCGATCTGGTCGGTAAATTGCTTTTCTGAACGGGTGACGAACTCACGGAATTTTGACCTGCCCAGGTTGCGCTCCAGATCTTCAACGGTCAGGACGATCAGGTCGGAGAATTCAGCCATCGGTTACCATCCTCCCGATGCGCCGCCGCCACCGGACGATCCCCCGCCAAAACCCCCTCCAGAGGACCCGCCGCCGCCGGACCATCCGCCGCCCACCCAGGGGCCCCTGCCACCTGCCCCCGTCCGGAAACGGAAAAAACGGGAGAAATAGGACAGGACAAAGAAAAGGATCAT
The DNA here is from genome assembly GCA_012511175.1 of Fastidiosipila sp. Classification (NCBI taxonomy): domain Bacteria; kingdom Bacillati; phylum Bacillota; class Clostridia; order Eubacteriales; family Oscillospiraceae; genus Fastidiosipila; species Fastidiosipila sp. The sequence continues at coordinate 18,112 of JAAZGO010000014.1, forward strand.
GATGGCCCAGACGATGTACTCGAGTGGGGAATGTTCGTCCGTGCCGGAACCTGCATCAACAGGTACATAACCGTCCGCATCGACTTCCAGGCCGTACTCTTCAGCCACCCGTGTCACAATGGCATTAAAACCCTTGAGCACGCCTCCGTCGTAATCTTCTTCACGAAAATCCGGGGCAATGACCTGGCGGATAATCCTGTCCGCCACGCTGTCGGGAATGGCCCCCTCCAAGCCGTAGCCCACCTCGATTCGCAGTTTGCGGTCTTCTTTGGCGATCAGCAGAAGCACGCCGTTGTTCTTTGACCGGTCGCCGATTCCCCAGCTGCGGAAGATATCAAGCGCGGCGTCCTCCAGGCTATCGTCTCCCAGGCTTGGAATCATGCAGACAACGATCTGGGCACCTGTGCCCGCGATCTGAGCGTTGACCTGACGGATGGTTTGGCGCGTCTGTACTGAAAGCGTTCCGGTCGAATCGAAGGCAAAATCGGCGCCCGGATTGGGAGGTACCCGAAAAGCCGTCAAAAAAGGCAGGGCAAGCAGAAACATGAGCGCCACGGCCACAGGCCGCAAGACGCCGCTTCTTCCGGCGTGCCTTTGCACCTTCAAGGGCCTTCCCTCCGCTGCTGCTTAAAAACTGATGGTCGGAACGGTTTCCGTCCCCGGTTGCGCCTCAAACATCCCGCGGGTGTCGAAGCCGAACAGTTTGGCAAAGAAACTTCCCGGGAAGGTGCGGACCGACCGGTTATAGGAGGCCACAACATCATTGAAGTCGCGCCTTGCGACTGCGATCCGGTTCTCAGTTCCCGCCAGTTCTGCCTGCAGGGCGAGAAAGTTTTCATTGGCCTTCAAGTCGGGATAGGCTTCCACCACCACATTGATGGCACGCTGAAAATCCTGGTCCACTTGCTGGTACTCCTCGGGAGTTGCCGCCTCGTTATAACGGGATCGCATCCCGGTGATTTCCATTAAAACGCTTTCTTCATGCGCGGCATAACCCTTGACGGTCTCGACCAGATTGGGAATCAGATCACCCCTGCGCTGATACTGCGTCTGCACCTGGGCCCAGGCCTGGTTGATCGACTCATCGGCCCGGACAAAGCGGTTGTGGTAGGAGATGAAGACGGCCGCCACCGCGATGACAATCGCAAGGACAGCGATAAGGACTTTCATCCCTGTTTTCAGTCCGGTCTTTTTTTCTGGCATAAAACCCTCCTGTGAGATCGCCTCTCACTGGCTTATTGCTTGACGACACCCTGTCGATCAGCATCTTAACCCTGATCCTCTTCAGCACTGCTTGTTGGCGTGACCGTGTCGCTGGTGGTCGTTTCGGTGCTGCTCTCAGCAGTCGCGGATGGGGCTTCAGTACTTTGCTCCGTTTCAGAGATCTGGACGGTAGTCGTACTGGATGTTTCATCAACGGTAAGCATGGTGATGCTGGTTTCATTTTCCGTCACCGGCTCCGTTGCCGTCGTTTCCAAGGTGACATTGCCCGGCGCCTGTGGCGGGGGAGCAGGGACTCTGGGAACAGGCGGCAGGTCGCCGATATCCTCGAACTCGTCCTCCGGCAAGGCATCCCCGCCTTCTTCATTATCTTTATCTTCGGCTTCGTTTTCCTCTTCCCCCGGGGCACCCGTCGGAAGTGAGTGGTAGGGAAAGATCTCGTAGTCCGGCCGGTCTCCCGTCTCATTCGTGCCCAGGATCTGACTGATACGGCCCTTGATCAGGAAGGCGAAAACAATGATAAAAATCAGGGCGAGTCCCACGGCCGACAGGTAGACTATCTTGAACCGTACAAGGATCGGAGCTTTCCTGGATTTGTGCCCCGGCCGTGGCTTCCGGTTCTTCCCTATCCTGTCATTTGCGGCCGCCCGCCGGGGGCGGAAGTCCTTTCCCGATCCATGGTTCCCGTCCACAATTCACTCCTCCAGGGTCGCAACGCCGGTATTTTGTACGCTTATGATGTTATCACAATCCACCTCTTCCTGACGCCTTTGAGGGGGCTGTAAAAATCCGGCGCCGGATTTCCTGGTGCAGACTGTCACCTCCAGATCTCTGATGCAGGGAGTCCTTCCTTTCCCCCCGGCCTCCTGGGGAAGCAAGCTGGATCGGCGGCCACAGGGTCGAGGGCGGTCCAGGGGAAAGCACGTAGATCCTGTCGGACAAGGCCATGGCCTCCTCGATGTCGTGCGTGATCAGAAGAATTGAAAAGCCGAGCTTTTCCTTGTGTTCCAGCAGCCATTCATACAACTGGCCCCGTGTGATGGCGTCAAGGCCCGTAAAGGGTTCATCAAGGAGCATTAAAGCAGGTGAATACAGGTAGGTGCGCAAAAAGGCTGCCCGCCGGCGCTGGCCGCCCGACAGCCTGGCGGGATAGCGGAATTCCAGGCCTTTGAGCCCGAATATTCCAAAATAACCCGCGGCCTTCTCCCTTGCGGCCTGCTTGCCTTGGCCGGCAAGCACATAGGGCAGGGCGACATTATCGATCAGCCGCTTCCAGGGCAGCAGCATGTCTTTCTGAAGCATGTAGCCAATCCGAGTCCCGCGGACAATGCTTCCCCCCGCGTCCGGGTCAAGGCCGGTCAGGATGTTGAACAAGGTGGTTTTGCCGGTACCGCTTTGACCGAGAATGGAAACCAGTTCACCCTGGCGGAGCTCAAGGTCAATGTCGTAGAGAATCAGCTGGGAGCCGTAACGTTTTTCCAGATTCTCGCAGGAAAGGACGATGTCGCTCTTATTCATGGCGTTTCGCCTGCCAGGAAAGAACAGTCAAAAGCCTGCTCTGCATCCGCGGCCTGCTCGAGCAGGCCCCGCTCTTTCATCCAGCTTGCGAACCGGATCCAGGTCTCGCTCCGCATGATGCCCCAGTAGGGCGCCTCATCAATGTAGCGTGGGTTCAGGTAGAGCTGGCTCGCCATCAGAAGATCCCGGTTCAGGCCCGGGGCCGCTTCCAGAAGACTGTCAACTGCCGCCTGTGGATCCTCCATGGCCTCCAGGTAACCCTGAGCCGTCGCTTTCAGGAAGCGGCGGATGAGGTCGGGCTTCTCCCGGATCATTTTCTCACTTGTGATGATGACAGGCGAATAGAAGTCGAGATCCGCTTCAATGGCCTGTAAAGGAATAAAATTGATGGGATAATCTTCCAGTTCGCAGTTGATCCCGTCCCAGCCGTAATAGATCCAGGCGAAGTCGGCCTCCAGCTCCATGCTGGCCATGAAGTTGCCTGCCGACTGGTTGATGATGGTCACCTTGTTAAAGTCAGCACCCTCTTTCTCCATCAGGGTTCGGATGAAGGCCAGTTCCAACTCCGTCCCCCAGCCGCTGTAACGCTTTCCTTCAAAATCCCCCGGTGATCGAATGCCCCGGTCAAGGGGAGAGGCAAAGCCTGATGTGTTGCGTTGAATGACGGCAGCAAGGGCGACGATGGGAATGCCGGCATCCGATGCGCGTGCCTGAAGCACCTGTTCCTGGGCAGCCATGCCAAATTCCGCCGACCCTCCCGCCACCATTTCAATGAAATCCATGTCCGATTCACGGAATTCGATTGCAATTCCTTCCCGGGCATAGAAGCCGCGGTCGCGTGCCAGAAACAGGCCCGAGTGGTTGGTGTTGGGCGTCCAGTCAAGAGCAAATGTAATTTGATCCCTTGCTCCCGGCTTGCCGGGCCGGCAGGCCGCCACAAGGATAAGGAGGCAGAGAAAGGGGATCAGCAGGACAGGCCTCTTCATGAAATCGGCCGCCTTTCAGCCTTGCCGGCCGGGACTTCCCGCCAGGGCATGGCAAAGCGTTCAGCCAGGAGGGCCAGGCTGTAAAAGATCAAACTCAGGGCGACAATCCATAAAATGGAAGCAAACATGGCACTGTAGCGGAAGGATCGCTTCATCCGGAGCATGTAGATTCCAATTCCTTCACCGCCGCCGGCCCACTCGGCCAGAACGGCCGCCATCACACAATAGGTTGACGAAATTCGGACACCGGAAAAAAAGGAGGGCAGACTGGCAGGAAATTTCACATGCTTCATGACCTCCGCCCTTGAGGCACCCATGGTATGCATCATGCGCAGAAGATCAACATCGACGCTCCTCAGACCTTGAAGCAGGCTGATGGTAATGGGGAAGAAACAGACCAGGATGACCACAAAAAGCCTGGCTGCGTCACCGTATCCAAAAATGAGGACAACGACCGGCGTGATGACCAGGGTCGGAATGGTCTGTGAGATGACGATGAAGGGGTAGGCCGTATCGGACAGCAGTTTGAAACGATCCATCAGGAGTGCGAATGCTGTTCCCGTAAAAGCACTGAGCAAAAAGCCAAGTGATGCGATGCGAAGCGTGTGGATGGCCTGCCTGCTCATGATCGGAAAGTCTTCCACGAGTGACCGCCCGACTTGGCCCGGAGCAGGCAAAACATAGTGGCGGATCAGGCCTGCATCTGCTGACAGCTGGAAAACCCCGAGCAGGACGATCACCAGGAGAATGGGCGGCAGAAAGCGCCGCGCCAGCTGCTTGGCCGCTCTTCTACGATCGATGCGCTTGTCAGCCGGAAATAAAGGCAAATCCCGCTCCCTCCGCCGGCATGATCCGGATCAGGTTCAAGGGTCGACTCTCGTCCTCTCAGCCGCCTGCGGGCGACTCCCCTGCTTGTCTGATTATAGTCGGCCCTCTTCCCATTGTCAAAAAAGAGCCGCGCTTTCCTTTTAAGTATTTTTCATGATGACATGCTCGATGGTCTGGCTGACGGCCTCAAAATCGTCGCAGCAGCCTTCAAGCCGCCTGAAAACCTCAGTCCAGGCGATGACCTGGACCGGGTCGCCGCCTTCCTCATAAAGGCGGCGGATGCAGCGGACATAGACGGCATCCCCCTCTTCTTCCAGGTCGTTAATTTCGATAATGAAATGCCGGATGTCATTGGATTTGCGAAAATCCCCAAATTCGCGCATTATTCCGGCCAGCGCCAGGGAACAGGCCATGATGATCCTGCTGAATTCCAGGGCCTCCTCACGCAGCCCGGTGACATTGAACATATAAAGCCGCATGAGAACATCTTCAATTGAGTCAGTGACATCATCAATCATATTGGCTATTTCGAAAATATCCTGGCGTTCGATTGGAGTGATGAACTCACGCGCCAGCTTCCTGTTGAGATCATGCAGAGCCAGGTCGGCCGAATGCTCGATATCATGCATCTTCTCAAGTGAAGATGCCAGCCCCTCCGGTTTGTAGTCTTCCAGGGAAGCCGCCAGGAAGTCTGCCGCCCTCTTTGTGTAGGCAGCCAGATCTTCCAGCAGTTCGAAATAGTTGCTTTTCTTTTTTTTCCCAAACATAGGATTCACCTCTCAAAAAATGGCCGTAAACAACTTGGTCATGCCGTAGCCGATCAGGCCGCAACAGGGGAAGGTCAAAATCCAGCTCATGACCATATCACCGACAATTCCCCATTTGACCGATGACAAGCGGCCGGAGGCACCTACCCCGATGATGGCGGTCGTCTTGGTGTGGGTTGTGCTGACAGGAAGCCCCAGCAGCTGCGCCGCCAAAAGGCTGGCGCTGGCCCCGAGATCTGCCGCAAAACCCTGGTAGGGTTCCAGTTTGACCATGTCCATGCCGACCGACTTGATAATACGGTAACCGCCCACCGAAGTCCCCAGCGCCATGACAAGCGAACAGAGGATCATCATCCAGACAGGAACCAGAAATGTTTGGGCCTCTGTTTGACCTCGATTGAGAAAGATACCAATCATAAAGACTGCCATAAATTTCTGGCCGTCCTGGGCTCCGTGCATGAAGGCCATGCCCGCAGCCGCTCCGATCTGTGCCTTGCGGAAAACATGGGCCAGGTTGCGCCGGTCACGCCCGCCGAACAAGGCAGCTAGAAGGCGGGTGGTGACAAAACCCGACATGAAACCCAGGACCGATGACAGGAGCAATCCGTAGATCACCTTGATCCATTCAGATCCGTTGATGCCTGAAAAGCTGTTGTGGAGGGCGATAGCCGCGCCCGACAAACCCGCGATCAGGGCATGGCTCTCGCTTGTCGGTATCCCCAATCGGGAGGCCGCCGTTGCCCAGACAACGATGGCGAACATACCGGCGCAAAGACCGACAATACTGGCGTGGGCGTCATGACCAAAGTCGACCATATTGAAAATGGTCTCAGCCACCGTGGCATTGAGCATGGTCATGAGGAAGACACCTAGAAAATTCATGACGGCCGCAAGGACAATGGCCGCGCGCACAGAGATGGCCCGGGTCGATACGGCAGTCGCTATGGCGTTTGGCGCATCAGTCCAGCCATTGACCAGAATCACGCCCAGGGTCAGCAGCGTGGTGACGGCAAGCAAGGGATTGGATGCGACATCGCGCACAAATGAAAGAAAATCAATCGCCATCTTACTCTGCCGTGCTGAAAGCCCCGCTCCTAGAGGGTGGAGTTATTGGCGTTGTCGCGCTTGGGCATTCCGCCCCGCATGGCATCGAAAAGCGATTTGTCAGCCATGGAAACATTGATGGACGAAATAAACTGATCGTTGCTTCGCGTCTTCATCAGGAGATTGAGCATGGTCTCTGTCACCGCCGCCGTCTCCAGCTGGGAGAATGTCTTCCTCAGGATCCAGATGGCGTCGAGCTCTTTTTCGGACAGCAGCAGTTCCTCGCGCCGGGTGCCCGATCGCGTGATATCGATGGCCGGGAAGATCCGTTTGTCCGCCAGCTTGCGGTCTAAAATGACCTCCATGTTGCCCGTCCCCTTGAACTCCTCGAAAATCACCTCATCCATCCGCGAACCCGTCTCGATCAGGGCAGTCGCGATGATGGTCAGACTCCCGCCGTGCTCGATGTTGCGGGCAGCGCCGAAAAAGCGTTTGGGGCCATAAAGGGCGCCGGGATCCAGACCGCCCGACAGTGTCCTGCCGGTCGGGTTGATGGTCAGGTTATAGGCGCGTCCCATCCGGGTAATACTGTCAAGGAGAATAACCACGTCGTGGCCAAGCTCAACCAGGCGCATGGCCCGCTCCAGGACAAGCTCCGTGATCCTCACGTGATTTTCCGGCGTTTTGTCAAAAGTGGAATAGACAACTTCCCCCTCGATCGACCGCTGCATATCGGTCACTTCCTCGGGCCGTTCATCAATCAGGAGAACAATCAGTTTGGTCTCAGGGCTGTTGATGGTAATGGCGTTGGCGATCTTTTGCAAAAGGATGGTTTTGCCGGCCTTGGGCGGAGAAACGATCATGCCGCGCTGCCCTTTGCCGATGGGGCAGACCAGATCGATGACCCGTGTCGAAAGTTCCTCACGGACGGTTTCAAGCGTATAGCGTTCCCTGGGATAAATGGGCGTCAGCCGGTCAAAATGGGGCCGGCGAATCATCTTCTCGGGTGCCTCCCCGTTGACTTCGCGGATGTAAAAAAGTGCCCGGTAGCGGTCATTGTCACGCTGCTGCCTGACCGGACCAGTCACCAGATCACCTGTCCGCAGCCCAAAGCGCCTGACATATTGAGGAGGCACGTAAATATCCCTGCTGCTCTGAATGTAGTTTTCAATCCGCAAAAAGCCATAACCCTCCGGCATGACTTCAAGGACCCCGGTCATCAGTTCCTGCGTTTCGACTTGCTTTTCAGCCTCGCCTTCTTCCGGCGCCGCGGCGTCATCCATGACCGCTTCGTCCGGAGGAGGGGGGTCCACGAGCTCGGTATCTTCCTTTTCAGCCGGGGGAGCCGAAGCATTCTTCTTCCTGGGTGTCACTTTTGTCGCTTTCCGGGCCGGCGTTTTCCTGCCGGCAGGCGGAGACTCGACTGATTCTTTTTCTTCCCCCGCCTTCTGCGGTCCGCCCGGACCTGTATCTTCAGGCACCGCCAGTTCAGACTCTTCCTCCATGCGTGTCAGGAAGTCGATCAGCTGCTGCTTGGTCATCCTGCTTGTATCCGCCGGCGTCAAGAGGCCTGATATATGGGCAATTTCCGAAAGGTCTTTTTTTGTTTTCCCGCGAATATCAGGTAATGCCATAAATTTTCCTCTTCTTCTCTTTTCGATTAAACTTCACTTCCGAATACGGGTTACAGCCCGCCAAGCAACACACCCACGCCTCCCGCTTTCGCTCCTTCAATCATTTGAACCGGGGGGAACTTAAAATGGATCTTGGCTGCTATTCCCTGAAAATCGCTTTGCAGCTTCATCGTATCTCAAAGCCTGTCAGGGGGATCAGCGCAAGTATAAACAAGTCTCTCCTGCCCGTCAACACCTGGAACAAATCAAAGCCCGGCTATATCGGCGAAGCGGTCCATGATGTTGAGAGCGATGCCCGTACCGATGGCAACACAGGAAATGGGGTCTTCAGCGACAATGACCTCAATGCCGACCCGGGTCGCCAGCATCCTGTCAAGGCCGTAAAGCAGGGAGCCCCCGCCAGTCATGACGATCCCGCGCTGGCTCAGGTCGGCCATCAATTCGGGGGGCGTCTGCTCAAGGACGGAGTGAATGGCCTCGAAGATCAGGCTGACCGGTTCCTCCAGGGCCTCCAGCATCTCCGTTGAACTGATGGTCAGAATGGCCGGCATACCGGTCACGATGTTGCGGCCGCGGACCTCCATGGTCAGCTCTTCTTCGCGCGGATAGGCACAGCCGATATTGATCTTCAGCTCCTCTGCCGTCTGCTCCCCGATCAATACGTTGTGCCGGCGCCGGATGTAGCGGATGATGGCCTCATCAAATTTGTCTCCGGCAACCTTGGTGGAGGCGTCGACCACGGGCCTGCAAAGGGAAATGACTGCAATGTCAGTCGTGCCGCCACCAATATCGATAATCATGCTGCCGGAAGCCTGGGTGATGTCAATCCCCGCGCCGATCGCCGAGGCGATGGGCTCGCGGATCAAAAAGACCTCGCGCGCACCTGCGTGGCGGCAGGCATCTTCAACCGCTTTTTGCTCGACCGGGGTAATCACTCCGGGAACTGACACGACGATGGTCGGTTTGAAATAGCGGCCGAGAAAACCGGTGTTGACGCGACCGATGAACTCCTTCAGCATGATCTCCGTCACCTGAAAATCGGAGATGACTCCTTCACGAAGCGGCCGGATCGCTTTGACAATATCAGGCGTACGGCCCAGCATGAGACTGGCCCGTTCGCCGACGGCCAGCACCCGGCTGGTCCGCGTGTTAACTGCGACAACGGAAGGTTCCCTCAGGACGACTCCACGCCCCTCAACATAAATAAGAACGGTTGCCGTTCCCAAATCAATGCCTATATTCAGTCCAAGACCCATCGATGATACCGATCAACTAAGTGATTGTCAGAAATGGATGCCGCGATTGTCCGGCATACGGTGACATGATACAATAATTCGCGGACAGGGGCAAACATTCCCGTAGGCACAAGAGGGAAAAAGCGACCCCCTGTCTATTCGTTCAAACCTGCGTTTTATAGCTGACAGAGGCGGCCTGTGATTAAATTCGGCGGTTATATTTTCACCCTCATCCACCTGGCAGGTGCCTTCTTCCCCTCCGCGCTTTCCGCCACGGCCAGTTTCTTGACTCAGATCAGCGGTCACCTCGCTTTTGCACTTTTCGCCCTGCTGATCGCGCGTGGGGCCAGGCGGACTTCCAACCATTTTTTATATTTTGTCCGGCTCCTGGTTTCTGCCCTTGTCACTGAAGTCATCCTCTATACCGCCAGCAAAGAACTCGGCCTTTATTTCGCCGGACGCAATGCTCTCTTTACTTACGCCGCGTCGATCGCCCTGATTGCCGGCCTTTCAATGGCCATCGGATGCTATCAGGATCTGGTGGCCCATGCGGTCCCCGCGGGAGGCGAGATCGACAGGAAAATTCTCTTCGGCGTGCCTGTTAACCCGGGAAACTACAGGATGGCACCCGCCATGGGAATCGTCCTGGGTTTGGCAACGGCAGGACTGGCTCTCTTCGTCACCCTCTTCTTCAACTTTTCCTATGGCCTTTTTGGACTTTTCTACATCCTGTTGGCCTTCATGGCCATGAGGGAAGCCGCTTCCCCGCAACGCCCCGTCATACGGAATTCCATTTTCAGCACAAGAGGTGAATGCGGGCGTGCGCTCCTCTACCTAACGGCCCTTGCCGCAGTGGCCATCCTGCTCTCATTTGTCTTCATCAGCCTGAGAGCAAAGATCCCGCTCAGCTACCTGGCGACCCTGACCGCCATCCCCCTCGCAGCCATTCTGCCCGAGGGCCGGCCACTGTCACCTGGCGTTCGCCGTTTACCCTACGCCGCCCTGCCAGCCCTGACGGGGATCTTTTTTCTGCTCCGCCTCATCATTCGATAACAAGAAGAAACCTCCCGGTTCTTGCCAGGAGGTTCCACCTCACAGGAAAGCCTTGGCGGAGGGCAAGAGATTCGAACTCTCGATACCCTTTGAGGGGTACACGCGATTTCCAGTCGCGCTCCTTCAACCAACTCGGACAACCCTCCACATTACAGGCCGGCGCTGGCACATTGGCATTTCCAAAGCAAGGGAATTGTATCATCGGTCTTGATTTCCTGTCAATGTAACAGACCCGGGGCACCGCCGGGTCTGTCCATCAATTGGAGGAGAAAAGTATGAAAACAGAGCTTCAACTCTTGTCTATGGCAGCATTGTACGATGCATAGATTGCCAACCTGCTAATCAATTATGAATAAAGAGAGAACAATTGAGCGGAAATCCTCTTTAATGTCATATAAGAGCTCGCGTGTCACGAGTTCGTCATGTTACCGTGCTGCTTCCCATCCGGACTCCCTAATCCAGGTGGGTGAGCGCATCGGGGTTAAGAGCCGCCTGGTCAGCCGGTCTGTCAATCAGGAAACCGCCGCCCGGTGTCGCAATGCGGAGCGTCACCGGTCTTTTTGATGATTCGAAGGAGGTGTCTTTGAGATCAACCACCTCTGCCCTGACCTGGCAGTACAGATCGAAGAGTTCAATGCTTTCCCGGGCTGAAACATCTTCCGGCAAAATGAGGACGACATCGGTACCGGTCATCCCCTGGACCCGGATGTCCTTTTCTTTATCGAGGGTATAGCTCAGCTTACTGACAAAGCTGTCGGTGATGGCCGCTTGCCGGTGGTTGCGTTTGGCGATCAGGGGGAAGGCCACCGCACTTAAGATGCCAAGGACTGCAACAGTCAGGGCTGAATACAGGACAATGACCTTGACCGGTATCTTCAAACTGGGAACTTTTGACTCCGGCAACTGGTAGCCATCTTCTTTTTTTTCGGCTGTGACCGGCGCCGCGGGCTGCGCAGTGACGGCAGATCCACGCCGGGGCCGTCCGGCTGCAATTGGCGGTCCCTGGTATTCGGGTTGTTTTTCGTTGGGGAAAGTAAACAGTTCCGGGTTTTCCAGCGCCTTGAAAGCCTCTTCGCTGTCAAAAACACAGTCGCAAAAAAGGCAATGACCCTTGGGTGTATCCGGATCCAAAAAGAGGAGGGATCCGCAGTTGATGCAACGACCTTCTTTAAAAGCCATGACAGACTCCAGTTCTCAAAAAATCAGTCGCCTGGGGCCGGCAAAACAGCGTCCGGCAAATCAAGCTAGATTATTCTAACACACTGACCTGCCCCGTGATATATGATGAAGTCGAGGATCAGTGACATGGATGAGCGGAATTCACAGGCTTACACGGAAGACCAGCTTTCTTTTTTTATGGAGGAAGCCCTGGCACAGGCCCGGCTGGCGGAACTTGACGGGGAAGTACCGATTGGGGCCGTAATCGTTCAGCATGGTCAGATCATCGCACGGGGGAAAAACAGCCGGGAAGAGTCCCAGGATGCTACGGGCCACGCGGAGATCGACGCCATTCGGCAAGCCTGCCATCAAACCGGCAGCTGGCGCCTGAATGACTGTGATCTTTTTGTCACCCTGGAGCCCTGCCTTATGTGTGCCGGAGCTATCATTCAGGCACGGATCCGCCATCTCTATTTCGGGGCCAGCGATCCCAAATCCGGCATGGCAGGATCAGCCGGCGACGCCTTTGCGCTTCCTGCCAACCACACCGTCCGGATCACGGGCGGCCTCCTGGCTGGACCATGCGGGGATCTTCTTCGCTCTTTTTTTGAAAGGAAAAGAAATAAAATATGATAAGCTTGTCTCCGGCGCCCCGAGACACAAGCGCCTGGTTATTCCATACCGGGACGGAGTTTGTTCATTGAAGTGGAAACGAAAAGATAAACCAACAGACATTCAGCGGCGCGGCTGGCAGGGCCATTTCCTCTTTTTACTGGGTATGCTGCTGAGCCGTCTCTTTCTCCGCCTGCGTTACCTGGGCAGGGATCATATTCCCCGCCGGGGTTCCTACCTGGTCGTCGCCAACCACCAGTCCATGGTGGACGGCCTGTGGATTATGGGGGGCATCCCCTCCAGCCAGCTCCCGCGCTTCTCCGTGATCGGCGGATCCGACCTTGAACAAAGCTTCGGCCTGACAGGCAGAATTCTTTTTCGTGTCGGCAAAGTCATCCCGATCGACCGCCACGGCAATCCACTCCGGGGACTGCTTCTTGCCAAGAAGGCCATCGAAAAAAACACCATCGTCATGATTCATCCTGAAGGAACCCGGACGTATGATGGCCGGATCGGTGAGATGAAAAACGGTGCGGCCTACCTGGCCAAAAAGACCGGAGTTCCTGTCATCCCCGTCTACATCAACGGCGCCTTTGATGTCTTTTCCAGGCACATGTCCATGCCCCGCCCGATCGACTGGAAACGGTTCCGGCGCAAAAAGGTAACCATCGAGTTCTGTCCTCCCATCGATCCAGCTGTTTTCAAGGATGTCGATTCTCTGATGGAGGCCATCAGCCAGACACTTCTCCAAAAAGAAGAGGCAGCTTTGGCGTTGGGGGAAACAACCCGGTAAACCCGCTTAACTTTTCTTGATCCATGGCAGGATCGGCCCGATTCTGCTTCTGCGGATGCGTCCCGAAAGAAGGATATATTCCGGCTCATAACGCTCCTCTGTCACACTGCCATACTCCCGGGCATGGGCGACAATGCCCGCCTGAGCATAAGGAAGGGCGGCACAGAATTCAACCAGTGTCTCATCAACAAAGCGGGCCAGTCTTTCCTTTAACTGCACCAGGCCCTCTCCCGTCAAAGCTGAAACCTGCACGATCCTGTCTGCATCTTCGTGCCGGAGGGCTACCATCACGTCGTGATAAGCATCGGGTCTGACCTGATCCATCTTATTCAACACATAGATCAGGGGCAGCATGCCGGCGCCCAGATCGTTGAGCTGATGCTGGACCACTTCAATCTGCGAAGCCGCGTCGGGGTCCGACATATCACAGACCAGCAGAATCAGGTCGGCGCTTGCGGCTTCCTCGAAAGTCGCCCGGAAGGCCTGGAGCAAAAAATCAGGCAGATCCCGGATAAAACCGACTGTATCTACAAGGATAAGCGACAAGCCGTCATGGATTTCAATCCGCCTGGCTGTCGGGTCAAGCGTCATGAACAACTGGTCACCTGTTGCCAGTTCGGCATCACTCAGCTTGTTCAGCAGTGTTGATTTGCCCGCATTGGTATAACCAACAATGGCTGCGGTAATCATTTCACGGCGATGGCGCAAAGCTCTGGATCGCTCACGCCGCCCTTCCATTCTCCTAAGCTGGCTCCGGAGGACGCCCATCCGCTTGCGGATGACGCGCCGGTCCTGCTCCAGTTTGGTTTCGCCCGGTCCCCGTGTTCCGATACCCCCGCCAAGACGTGACAGCTCCACGCCCCGGCCTGTCAATTGAGTCAAACGATAACGGAGCCAGGCCAGCTCGACTTGGATTTTTCCTTCGTCAGTCCGTGCCCTGTCGGCGAAAATGGACAAAATCACATTGACCCGGTCACTGATCCTGATCTTGACCGCATCAGTGATCCCCCGGGTTTGTGCAGGCGTCAGCTCGCCGTCAAAGATCAGATAAGTTGCCTCTTTCTCCCGCGCTAATTCAGCGATTTCAAGCAACTTGCCCGACCCGACAAAGGTCAGGCCGTCCGGCTGCTCAAGGCGCTGAATGACGCGGCCTTTCACAGCAAATCCATTGGTCCCCGCCAGATCCTCCAGCTCGTCCAGCGACCGGACGACAGCGTCCTGGGAGCGTTTCCCCGTGTCCACGGCCACAAGCAGGGCACCTGCGGCTTCTTCTCCTGTGCCAGACATGGGGGATCGGTTCTTGTCTGTTTGCATCTTTTCTATTTCTCAAGCTTCTTTTTTGATTGATCTTTCCGCAGCTTTTTGACGGCTCCGAAAAATCGATTCAGCGCTTATGCTATCTTCAATAAGAGGAACAACAACGCGACAGACATTCCCCGTGAGGTAGCTGCCATGCATCCTGTCCCCCACCCAAACACTCCCTGCTTCAAAAGGCAACTCAAGCCGGAACCGGCCACCTTTCCGCCTTTATCCCGCCATCCCGGACCCGACAATTGTCGTATTACCGACGGCATCTGGGTCGGTTATATGATCCGGCGGGAAAGGCAGCGCCGCCACGTGACTCAGCAGATCATCGCCGGTGAGCTCGGTTATGGCATGAGCGCCATCTCCACCATTGAGTCCGGAGGGAGTTTCTCAAACATTCGGCGGACCCGGAGCGTGCTGGGTCTGCTCGGCATCGAAACCAGCCTGTGTCTGGCGGCAATCAGCGCTCATGAGTCGATTCACCGTCTTCTTGAGGCTCATAAGCGTCAAAAGGAGGAATCAAGGCCCGCGCTGTATCGTCCTTCAAAGACTCCGCCGCAACCTCCATATCTGCCAACCGTTGCGGATAGAGCTTGCGGCAAGCCTGGTCAAGTGCCCGGATCATGGCCGGCCCTTGGGGCAAATCAGAAAGCGCGGCCAACAGGGGAATCATGGCCAGATAAACATCCGAAATGATTTTGTTCTCTTTTTCCTTGGCTTTCATCCGCATCAGGCCAAATAGTTTTCGGCCGAATCCATCGTCGTCGCGGCAGATGGTGAGGTATTTGGCCGCCGAATCAAATAAATGCAATTCCAGCAGGGCTTGACTTTCATCGCCCGCATCTTGCAGGACCTCTGTCAAATCTTTTTGTGAAAAAAACCGCTTTAACTCCTTGCTGGCACGTTTTCGCTCGCTCCGGCCTCTTGTTCCAGCTGCGAAAACATGGCAGTAGAGCCAGGGTTGCAGGAAGCGGTCGCCCTTTTCCCTTTTCCCCGAAAGCTCAAAAAATCTGAATGCTTCCATCCGCTCATCGATCAGTTCTTTTTCGGGGCCGGCCTCTCTGGGATCTTCCACTGGAATCACCTCCCGCTCTGTTTGCTTGCTGCTGCTTCGCCCTTGACCATTCTATGGTATCAGATCATGTCCGCAGGCGCTTCATCAGGCAGTTCTTGTTTGCCATCCTTTTCCCCCCTCCCAAGAAGCTTGCCGCCTTTAAGCCTGAAATAAATGACGTAAGCCAGCAGAAGGATGGTCCAGGAAACCGGATAGGCCATGATAATGGCATCAAAACTCTGCCAGACAGGGAGCACGGCAAACATCCAGATGACCCGGACACCTGCCATGCAAACAAGGCTCGCGGTCATGGGGAAAATGGCATGACCCAGGCCGCGGAGCGTCGCGCCCATGACCTCTGTCAGGGCAAAGATCCAGTAGAAGGACAAAATCACCATCATGATATGAGTCGTATAGTCCATGACCAGCGGATCCGGATTGAAGGCTGCTGCAATAAGTCGGCGGAAAAGGATGAAGAGCCCGGACAGGGATGCAACCAGGATCAGCATGAGCAGGAGACCCTGCCGCAGTCCCTGCCTGATCCGGTCATGGCGGCCGGCGCCCAGGTTGGCGCCCACGAAGGTCATGACCGACAGCGCCAGGGCGCTGATCAGGACAAAAACGAAGCTGTCACTCCTTGAAGCCGCTGAAAACCCTGCCACGGCGTGCTTGCCGAAGCCGTTGATGAAGGTCTGAACGAAGACATTTGAAAGCGCAACAATGAAAGCCTGGAGTCCTGCCGGCACACCCACCCCGAGCGATCGGAACAAGATGGCCGGGTGAAAGGAGATGTCGCGCAGAAAAAGGCGGAAAGGGGTCATGCTGGATGCCAGGCTGAAAGTCACCATCAAGGCGGTAATGGTCTGGGCAATGACATAAGCCCAGGCGGCACCGGCCACCCCCCACCTGAAAAGCCCCACAAAGAGGAGATCGAGCCCGATATTCAGAAGGACGCCAAGCGACAGGAAAACGAAAGGATGGCGGGTATCACCGACACCCCTCAAAATTCCCGCCCCGATGTTGTAAACGGTGACCGGCAAAGTTCCCAGGAAATAGATGCGGAGATAAGTTATTGAGTAAGGGAGAATTTCTCCTGGCGTACCCATCACGCGAAGGAGAGCCGGTGAAAGGAAGAAGCCGGCTGCCGTGAGGAGCAGACCGCTTGCCAGGGCAAGCGCGTAGCCGGTGTGGACAACCTTGTAAAGACCGTCAAAATCCTCCGAGCCGTTGACCTGAACCGTGACGACCGAGATTCCGGTCGCAAGACCTACCGCCAGCCCGATCAGCATGTTGATGACTGAGGTGGTCGCGCCAATACCCGCCATGGCATCTACGCCGCTGAAGTTGCCGATGATCATCAGATCAGCGACACTGTACAGTTGCTGCATGAGGTTGATCAAAACCAGGGGCAGGGCAAAAACCAGGATCTGCTTCCAGACAATCCCCTGGGTCAAATTGATGTTTCGCACCCTCATCGAACAATTCCTCTATGGCAAGCAGCTCCCAGCCGGAGGGGTCCGGCATTCATCCGGGCCAGGGCTCAGGCCCGCTCCGGCCGGGAGAGGAGCAGAAGCCACTCGCGAAGCAGCTTGCAGGCGACAGCAGTCGAAGCGCCTGAGGGGTCCAGCAGGGGAGCCAGCTCCATCAGATCTGTTCCGACCACATTGAGATCCGCCAGAAGCGTCAGAGCCTTGAGCAGTTCGCTGAAGGTCGCGCCGCCCGGTTCCGGCGTGCCCGTGCCGGGCAAAAAAGACGGATCAAGGACATCCAGATCCAAGGTGACGTACACAGGCGCATCCTTGACGGTTTCAAAAAGTGAAGGAATCTCCTCGAGCGAAAAAGGATGGAGATCCCCATATTCCCTTGCATAGTCAAATTCTTCACGCAGGCCCGACCGGATCCCGAAAGAATGGATCCTTCCGGATCCGAGAAGCTCATGGCAGCGGCGCATAACGGAGGCATGCGACCATCGGCTGCCCAGATAATGGTCGCGAAGATCCGTGTGCGCATCAAGCTGAACCAGATGAAGGCCGGGATAGCACCCGGATGCGGCCCCGACAGCACCGAATGTCAGGGAATGGTCGCCTCCGATCATGACCGGGATTTTTTCTTCACCGGCAATGGACCGGCACAGGGCCCGCACACGGGCAAGGGCCAGCTCCGCATCACCAGAAGGCAATTCCAGGTCCCCCAGGTCACAGACCTTGCTCTCTTCAAGATCACGGTCCAGGGCGGGGCTGTAAGTTTCCAGCCCCCATGAATCGCGGCGCATGGCGGAAGGGCCGAAGCGGGCACCCGGCCGGAAGGAGGTGGAGCTGTCGTAGGGCGCGCCAAAGAGCACCAGCTGGCTTTCCTCATAGGGCCGGTCGCAGCCGCAGAAGGACCGGCCTTCAAAAGCGAGTGATTCATTCATCGCCATTGTCCTCAATGGCAGCCTGCCTGAAAACGGTATCAAGAATTTCACCTTTTTCCAGCAGACGGCGGACGTAGGTGGGAAGGGCGAAGGCCCCGGCGTGGAGGGCCGTATTGTAATAGCGTGTTTCGATTCCCAGCTTCTCCCAGCGCTCAGGATCCAGATCCCGGACAGGGTGATAGCGGCTGGACATAAAGCCAAACAGCCAGTGACCTGCAGGGTAGGTGGGAATATGGGCCTGGTAGACCGCAGCAATGGGGAAGATGGCGGATGTTTTCCTGTAGATCGCTGCCGCCTCCTCGGCATCTTCCCTGAAATAGGGTCCTTCATGCTGGTTGACCAGGATGCCGTCCTCCTTCAAGGCATGGCGGCAGTTGCTGTAAAACTCCCGGGTGAAGAGGCTCTCGCCCGGGCCGAAGGGGTCGGTCGAATCAACAATAATCAGGTCGAAAACGTCATGATAGCGCCGGACATAGCGAAGCCCGTCTTCATGGATGAGCGTGAGCCGCGGATCATCAAATGACAGGGAAACGGTGGGAAGGTACCGTCGGGAGACTTCAACGGCCATCGGATCAATTTCCACCATGACAATATCCTCAATCTCAGGATACCTGCAAAGCTCGCGGACCGTGCCTCCATCGCCTCCTCCGATTACCAGCGCTTTCCGGACCGCCGGGTGCACAGCCATAGGGACGTGAGTAATCATCTCATGATAAATGAATTCATCCTTTTCCGTCAGCATGATGAAGCCATCCATGACCAGAACGCGGCCATACTCCTCCGTGTCCAATACCTGGATCTCCTGAAACCCCGAATGCCGGGAGAAGAGCTGCCGCCTCACACGAAAACTGATCTTCATATCCGCCGAGTGATACTCACTGAACCAAAGCTCCATGGTCAATCCCTCCTATTCAATAACGACTTGCAGGTGCTCGACGGCAGGATCCTCTGTCCCCGTCATCCTGCTGCCCATTTCCCTGGCGTAGCGAATGTATTCAAGTGCTTCCTGCGTCACGCATTCGCCTGGCGCCAGGATGGGGATACCGGGCGGATAGCACATGACCGACTCCGCTGCAATCCGGCCCAGGCTGGTCTCGAAAGGCAGGCTTTCAGACGATGAATAGAAAGCTTCAGCCGGCGTCATGGCAACACAGGGTGTTATGTATTCACTGACCAGGTCGCTTGCCGGCTCACAGCCATGCGTAAAACGGATGTCAGCCAGGGCAGCAATCAGGCGTTCAATCCCAACTGGCCTGTCACCGACAGACAAGATGGCCAGAAAGTTGTGAAGATCGCCAAACTCGATCTGGATGTCGTAGTCGTCGCGAAGCAGGTCGTAGACTTCCACACCCGACAGTCCCATAGCCCTTGTATGAACGGGAAGCTTGCAGGTATCAAAAGCGAAAAAGGCCCGGCCATCGCACTTTTCCGCCCCGAAGGCGTCGAATCCGCCGATTGCATTGATCTCATTTCTTGCGTAATCGGCATAGTCAATGACACGCCGGTAAATCGACCGGCCGCGCAGCGCAAGATTCCGGCGGGTAATATCAAGCGAAGCCAAAAGTAGGTAGGATGCGCTGGTCGTCTGGGTCAGATTGATGATCTGGCCTATGTAGCCGCGCTCGTTTCTCACACCCTGACCCAGCAGCAAAAGGGAGCTTTGTGTCAGCGAGCCGCCTGTTTTGTGCAGGGAAACGGCGCTCATGTCAGCCCCGGCTTCCATGCCTGACAGGGGCAGCTCTTCTGAGAAATAGAAGTGGGTGCCGTGGGCTTCGTCCACCAGGACCCGCATGCCTGAAGCGTGCCCCAGCTCGACCAGGGTCTTGAGATCGGCACACACACCGTAATAGGTCGGGTTGTTGACCAGGATGGCTTTGGCATCCGGATGCGCTCCAATGGCGGACGCGACATCCTCGACGGCCATGCCCAGGGGAATGCCCAGTTTCTGGTTGACCGAGGGGTTGACATAGACCGGAACAGCCCGCGACAAGATCAGGGCATTGATGGCGCTCCGATGGACATTTCGCGGCATGATGATCTTGTCGCCCGGTGAACAGGAGGAAAGGATCATGGCTTGGACCGCCGAGGTGGTTCCGTTGACTAAAAAAAAGCAGCTGTCCGCGCCAAAGGCATCTGCGGCCAATTGCTGTGCGTCCGCAATGACACCGGACGGGTGGATAAGGGAATCCAGCATTTTCATGGCGTTGACATCAACTGACAGGCATTGTTTGCCCAAAAATGCCGTCAACTCTTCGTTGCCCCGCCCCTGCTTGTGACCGGGCACATCAAAAGAAACCATGCGCCGCTTGCGAAATTCGACAAGAGCCTCGTAAAGCGGAGCCTGTTTTTGGTCAAGGGCGTAGCGGCCTCGGATGGGTTTACTCAAAGATGTTGCTCCCGTTATAGATCTCGAGCATCTCGCGCTCCAGGGCGAAACGGATCTCGTCCCGCTCCCCTTCCGTCAGCTGGTCAAGATCAAAGCTGAAGATGTAGTCGTCCAGATCAATGTCGCGGACCATCATCCGGGTATGAAACAAATTGGAGTGATAGACGTTGACGTCCATGGCATTGTAGCGGCTGAGAGTCTCCGGGCCGATGAAGTCCTGGATGGAACGGACGGGATAATCGAGAAAGTACTTCCTGCCGGCGGTGTCCCGGGTGAACCCCCTCACCCGGTAGTCGACCGAGATAATGTCTGAATCGAAGCTGGCGATCAGGTAGTCGAGAGCGGCCAGCGGGGTGACCCGGCCGCAGGTCGATACGTCGATGTCCACCCTGAAAGTGGAGACCGGGCGGCTGGGGTGCGACTCGGGAAAGGTATGGACTGATACATGGCTGGTGTCCAGGTGGGCCGTGATGCTGGCCGGGGGAACTTCCAGGATCCCCCGGTTGTTGGTCGGGTCAATCTCTGTTTCCAGAAGCGGGCCGTCTGCGATCAGGATATTGACCGAGGCGCCTTGGGGTTCATAATCCTGCTTGGACAGATTAAGGATATGGGCCCCGATAATTTCAGTCAGATTGCGCAGAATCCTTGTCAACCGCTCTGAGTTGTATTGCTCGTCAATGTATTCAATGTACTCCGCCTTCTCACGATCCGTGCGGGCGTACGATATATCATAGATATTGAAGCTCAGTGACTTGGTCAGGTTGTTAAACCCGTATAGCTGCAAATTTTTTTCCACTCTTTGCCTCCACAAAACAAGCGAATTTTCGCTTTCTATCTTATCACGGCAAAGGAGAAAAGGGTTAGGCCAGGGCGGCGATAAACTCGTCCATTCCCCGCTTCAGGTATTTCTCTGTCGTCGGATCGAGGCAGTCGCCCTCGGGCGAGAATTTTTCATGGACCCGGCCGATCTGCAGCTGTCTTGTAAACAGGATGGCCTCCACTCCCGGTGCGGCCAGGATCTGGGTCAGATGCATCTGGGCGCGTATGGTCCCGAAACGGCCTGTGCTGCCTCCCAGCATGAAGATCAATTTGCCCTTGATGGCCTGTCTGCTGCGCGATGCCCAGTCAATCAGATTTTTTAAGACACCTGGAACCGAATGGTTGTACTCCGGCGTGATCATGACAATTCCGTCCGCTTCCTGGAAATGACGGCGCATTTCGACGATCTCCGCCGGCGGATCCAATTCGATATCCATGTTATACATGGGGATTGTTTCAAGCGGAAAATGCGTGATTTCGACGGTGTCGCCGTAGTTTTTGTCAAACCAGCGCGCGATGCGCTTGTTGTTGGATTGCTGGCTGATGCTGCCCGTCACGATTAAGATTTTCATGGCTTCTCCTCCTTGCTGGAAACTTGCTGTTCAGTACACACTGTGTGCATATCTTAGTGGGTAAGGAGACAAAAAGCCGTTTCAAAGGTCCCGGTTTAAAAAACCCCGGTCATGGAGCCGGGGTTTCAGGCTGGCGTCCCAGGCAGGAATTGAACCCGCATCCGCAGCTCCGGAGGCTACTGCCTTATCCATTAGGCCACTGGGACGTGCTCCGCCATTTTAGTACAGAAAGGGGGAAACTTCAAGAATTCCGTTCCGCCTCTTCAAAGAGAGAGCGCAGGATACCTGCGGTCAGCCGTGGTTTTTCCGCTGCCCTTGATACCAGAATGAGGGGCCGGTAACCCGCCTTGAATATCAGCGGGTATTCTTCGCGGCTGCAGGTCAGCAGACTGGCAATCAGATCCATGGCGTCCGAAGCACCTTCCGACAAGAGCAACTCCACATCCTTGCCGTCCGTCCGGATACGGGAAAAACCAGCTCTTTCGCCGAAAGCCCGAAGGTAGGAGATATCGAGAAGTGACACCGCCACCCGCGGCGGATCTCCGTAGCGGTCTATCAATTCATCCAGCACATCCCGGTAGTCGTCGATCCCGCGGATGGAGGCAATACGCCGGTAAATCTCCAGCCTTTCCCCGCTCTCACGGACATAGGAAGGGGGCAGGATAGCGTCGGTCGGTAAATCGACCACGGTGGCCGGCTTTTTCTCCGGGGCCGGGCCGCCTTTCTCTTCCATGACCGCCTCTTCCAGCATTTTGGTGTAAAGATCGTATCCGATGGCCTCCATGTGCCCGCTCTGCTCAGCACCAAGCAGGCTTCCCGCCCCGCGCACCTCCAAGTCGCGGAGGGCAATCTGAAAACCCGACCCCAGCTCCGTGAAGTCACGGATGGCAGTCAGCCTCTTTTGCGCGGCCTCGCTCATAACCCGGCCGGGCCGGTAGGTGATCAGGGCGTAGGCCTGCCGTTCGGATCTCCCCACCCGCCCCCGCAGCTGATAAAGCTGCGCCAGGCCGAACCGGTCGGCATCCTCGACGATCAAGGTGTTGACATGGGGCATGTCGATCCCTGACTCAATGATGGTTGTACAGACCAGAACATCGAATTCCCCCTTGATAAACTGACCGATGACCTCTTCCAGCTGCCGTTCCGGCATCTTGCCATGTGCAATACCGAAGCGGACCCCGGGAAGCCTGGCCTCCAGTTCAGCCGCCCGTCCGTTGATGCGATGGGTGTTGTTGTAAAGATAAAAAACCTGGCCATGGCGGGCCTGTTCTCGAAGAATGGCATCCAGGATGAGATCCTCTGAATATTCAATGACACTGGTGTGCACCGGCAGCCGGTCTTCGGGACCCTCCTCCAGAAGTGAGATGTCCCGGATACCTGAAAGCGACAGATGCAGGGTTCTGGGGATGGGGGTTGCGGACAGAGACAGGACCTCCACCGAGGGGGACAGGGCCTTGAGCATTTCCTTGTGATCGACCCCGAACCGCTGTTCCTCATCGATAGCCAGGAGGCCCAGGTCCCGGAAGACGACATCTTTTGAAAGCAGCCTGTGGGTCCCGATCACGATATCGATTTCCCCCCTGGCCAGGCCGCCGATGGTATCCTTTTGTTCAGCGGGGGGGGCGAAGCGGGACAACTGTCTGACCTTGATGGGAAAACCCTGAATTCTTTCCAGCAGGTTGTTGTAGTGCTGGCTGACCAGGACGGTGGTGGGAGCCAGCAGGGCAGCCTGCTTGCCCTCCATGACACACTTGAACAGCGCCCTGAAGCAGACTTCGGTTTTCCCAAAACCGACATCCCCGCAAACAAGACGATCCATGACCTTGTCGCTCTCCATGTCTTCCTTGATCTCCGCAGTCACCCGCAGCTGATCTTCCGTTTCCTCGTAGGGAAAAGAGGACTCAAATTCACCTTGCCATGGGGTATCGGTGGCATAGACATGACCCTTGATGGATTGGCGTTCGGCATAGAGTGCGATGATATCGGTCACCAGGCGCCGGATGGAACTGCGGGCCCGATCCTTCTGTTTTTGCCAGTCGGTACCGCCAAGTTTCGACAGTTTCGGCTTGGATTCACCGACGTGAAGATAGGGGGTCAGAAGTTCGATCCGGTCAACCGGCAAGTGCAGCAAGCCGTCGCGGTAACTGACCGTCAGGTAGTCGCGTTCGCCGTCACTGGTGGAGATGGTTTCAGTTCCCCGGTATTGACCGACTCCATAGTCTTCATGAACGACCAGGGAGCCCGGTGCCAAATCGGTGAAAAAAATCTCCCGCCTGGACCGCCGTCTGGTCCGGCGCTTTTTTCTGCTGAGACCGAAGAGGTCATGGGTCCCCGCAAGCAGGATTGATTCCCCGGGGAAAACACAGCCCCGGGGCAGTGACCCCGGCAGGACCGCCGCGGACAAGAGATCGTGTTCCGCCAAATAAAGAGAGAGCTGACTGGCCCGGTCATCTGTGCCGGCATAAAGCAAAGCGGTTCCCTTGTTGGACAAGACTTCTTTCAAGTGTGACGCCAGCCGTTCGGGCTGATTACGATAACTGTCGGACGGACGGGTCCGCCAGGCGATTTCCGCTGCACCCGGCAACCCGTTCCCGGAGGCCGGCAGGTCGATCAGCGCCAGGAAGGATTTGGCGGAATCGATGACCCGCAGCAGTTCAGACGGCTGGAGCTGGCAATCCTTCGAACTGGCGAAGGTTTCGCCCCGTTCCATGTAACCTGAAACGCGCAGGGCAAAGCCCGCGTGCGCGGCATCCAGTCGACGGGAAAAAGTCAGGGGTTCATCCAGGAAATAAAGCGTCTTTCCCTCTGCCACGTAATCGAGCACCGTGTAGGGATCAGGTTCAATAGCCGGAATCCAGCGGTCCAAGGCAGGAAAGAAGATCCGCTCCCTGAGCCGGTCGATATCGTGCTCCCCCGACTGTTTCAGGCGTTCGGCTGCCTGACTTTGAAGGCCTCTTTGACGTGCCGACAGGACCTGCTCCCCGATAAGTTCCGCCGCAAGCCTGGCTGTCTGCTCCCATTCTCCATCCAGGAGGGGAAATTCACGCGCCGGCGACACGATAAAGGAGTCAATCACCCTAACCGAGCGCTGGGAATCGGGGTCCAGTATTTTCAGCTCATCAATTTCGACGTCAAAAAAAGAAATACGGGCTGCCTGGGAAGGCAGCCCTGAAGGGGCCGGCGCCCAGATATCCAGGATGTCGCCTCTCCTGGCAAACTGTCCGGGGTTTTCCACTTGGGGAACACGTTCGTAGCCAGCCTTGACAAGCCTTGCTTCGAGAACCTCGGGGTCAATGCGCTGGCCCGTTGTCAGCCGGATAACAAAGGACTTGAAAGTCCCGGGGGATCTAAGCCTTTGCAAAGCCGCGTCAGCCGGCAGGATCAGGGCGCGGAAGTTCCCTTCCGAAAGGCGGGTCAGAATGGAGGCCCGTTCCAGCTCGGTCTCCCGGCTGACCGCCCGCGCGTCATAAAGGCATAATTCGCGGCCATGAAAGGTCAGCACCTCCTCCTGGCCAAGAAAAGCCGACAGCTCCTCCCCCAAGGTCCGCGCCCTGGCCTCATCGGGAACCAGCACCAGGGCCGGTCTTCCCTTTTCTTCGATCAACGAGGCGATTAGGAAAGATTTGGCCGGATCGGTCAGCCCCGATACATTGGCGGGTTTGTCTTCCTCGACCAGGCGGCCGAGTTCCCTGCCGGTTTTCGAGGTCAACAAAAGACGGGAGGCCTGTGCCCAGACCCTCCCGGGGCCAGCTTGCCGTGTGCCGTCCTGTGCGGTCATCATGCTTTTTTGTTGTACTGCTCCTGGGCTTTTTGCTGCTGTCCTCTCACGATGAGTTCAACTGCGTCGCAGGCGTCAGCAAGAGCCGCCTCCAATTGAGCCCTGGCTGAAGAGGGAATTTTGGATAATACAAAGGCTGCGGCGTCCTGGCCCTGGATGGGGCCAATCCCGATGCGGATGCGGATAAAAGAACTGTTTGGCAAGTAAGAAAGAATCGATTTCATCCCCTTATGGCTGCCGGCGCTTCCCTGATCGCGGATCCGGATCCGGCCAAGCGGAAGGTCGAAGTCGTCATAGAGGACAATGAGCCGGTCAGGGCAAATCCCTTCATAAGCCATCGCTCGTGAAAGACTGTCTCCCGACAGGTTCATAAAGGTGTTGGGCAAAAGGACGCGGACCTTGTGGCCATCGATGAAACCCTCGCCCGTCAAACCCCGGAAACGTCTTCTTTTGATCCTGATCCCATGCCGCAGCGCCAGCATTTCGCCCGCCATGCGGCCTGCATTGTGCCAGGTCCCATCGTAGTGCTTCCCCGGGTTGCCCAATCCGGCGACAAGCCAGCCATCCCCGCTCATCGGAGTGCCCCTTCCGCCTCATCTTCCTGTTTGCCGGTAAAGAGGGACAGCTGTTCGCCCCGCCATGGCGAAAAAGTGCTGGGGATTTCACTATAAAAAGGGTCGCTGCAGAAAAAGGGGCGGGAGCAGGCATAGCGGGGCGAAACATGAAGGACATAGTCATGTCCCGCCTTTGCTCCTTCACTGGCCAGGTAGTCCCTGACGGTGCTCAGGGCAAGTTCCGGCAGGTTGTTTTCTTCTGAAAGATGGGAGAGCACGATGGCTTCTGTGCCATGGCGGACCAACCAGGAGGCAGCCCGTGCCGACTCCTGGTTTGAGAGATGGCCCGCAGGACCTGCGATCCTTCTTTTCAGGAAGTGCGGATAGGAGCCCGATTCCAGCATATGGGGGTCGTAGTTGGATTCCAGATGAATGATCCGGCAGCCGGTCAGGGCCTCTCGGACCGTTTCCGAAAAATGCCCCAGGTCTGTTGCGATTCCGATATCCCCAAGAGCTGTCCCGATCCGGAAGCCAACCGGATCGGCCGCATCATGCGGGATTGAAAAAGGGGTGATGACTGTCCCTTTAACAACAAATGGACGGCCCGGCTCAATCAAATGGAGCAGGGAATCCGCAACCCGCCCCAGTTCGCCCCTGACGGCCTGGTAGGTCTTCCCGGTCAGGTAAAGCGGGATCTGGTGACGGCGCATGACAACACCGATGCCCGCGCAATGGTCAGTGTGTTCATGAGTCAGTAAGAGGGCGTCCAGGGTGTGCGGCGATTCGTCAATGGAATGGAGCGCCCGGTCAAACTGGCGGCCGTTGATCCCGCAATCGACAGCGAGTCCTGCTGACTCCGTGCGGATGAAGGTCGCATTGCCGCTCGAGCCCGACCGAAGTGATACAGAAAATACTTCCATGAAAGTCAAGTTTCGCGGCGGTCAATCTCTGCGCCAAGCCGGGTCAGTTTCTCCACAAAGTGCTCATAGCCGCGTTCAATCCGATCGATGTCGAGTACCTCCGTGGTCCCCTTTGCCGCCAGCCCCGCCATGGCCAGTGCGGCGCCGGCACGCAGGTCGCGGGCCTCCACCTGGGCTCCGGTCAGACTGGAGTTGCCCTGGACAATGGCCAGCCTCCCCGATGTGATAATGTTGGCGCCCATCATGCGCAGAGCGTCAATGTATTGGAAGCGGTTCTCCCAGACGTTTTCGATCATGCGGCCTGTCCCTTCAGCCACACAAAGAAGAACCGTGGCCTGGGGCTGCATATCCGTCGGGAAACCGGGATAGGGCATGGTCTTAAAGCTGGCGGCCCGGAGAGTATCACCATCCTTCATGTAGCAGCGGATGGAATCCTCCCCTTCCTCAACGGTCACACCCATCTCCACCAGTTTGGCCGTCAGCGGCTCCATGTGCTTGGGAATGACCCCTTCAACCGTAATGTCGCCTCCGGTTAGCGGCGCCAGAATCATGTAGGTGCCGGCTTCAATCTGGTCCGGGATCACGGTGTACTCCTGGTTGGCAGGCAAAGTCGGACGGCCGTTGATCCGGATCACATCGGTTCCCGCACCCCGCACATCGGCGCCCATGGCATTGAGGAAATTGGCTACGTCAACGATATGCGGTTCGCGGGCCGCATTATCAATGACCGTCTTGCCCTTGGCCTTGACAGCGGCGAGCATGATGTTAATGGTCGCTCCGACGCTGACCGTATCGAGGAAAATGCCCCCGCCCCGGAGCTCCTCGGCCTGGCAGAAAACAATCCCGTGGGCGACGTCAGTTTTTGCCCCCAGAGACTGGAAACCTTTCAGGTGCAGGTCAATGGGGCGGACACCAAAATCACAGCCTCCGGGCATGCGGAGGGCCACCCGGCCAAAACGGCCGAGCAGGGTGCCAAGCAGGTAATAGGAACCCCTCAGCTTGGCGACGCGATCGTGCAAAACTTCATGGGTATTGATCGTCCTGGCATCCAGCCGTACCTTGCCGGGCCCCAGCCGCTCGACAGTTGCGCCGATATCACTGAAAATCTGCAATAAAGTATCAATATCGCTGATGGCCGGGAGATTATCGATGACACAAGGCCCGTCGACTGCCATGGCGGCAGCCAGAACCGCCAGCGAGGCATTCTTTGAGCCTCCGATCTTCACACGACCGTTCAAGGGTTTCCCACCTTTAATCAAGTAACTGCGCAAGTGAACCTCTTTTCAGTTTGAAGGAGTGATATTGATACCATTGTTAACTTTTTTATCGATTATTTCAAGAAGAGAGCGCACATCGATTGACCCCTCTTCCCTGCCCGGCTGACCTGCCCAATCCCGGATCGCCGAGGCCGCCTCCTTGGTAATTGCGTCAACAGGCTGGACCTTGCGCTGCAGGTCAACCAGGGTCAACCGCAGCAAATGCGACGCCTTGGGCAGATAGAGGGTAAACTGGCTGCCTTCGGCCAGCACGCTTTCCGCGTCGATTCTCCCACGGTGCATTCTGGCCAGCTCAAGGGCAATCGGCAGACCCAGGCCGGTACCGCCAAACTGCCTCGATCCCGTTTTGTCCACCCGGTAGAAGCGCTGAAAGATCAGATCCAGCGCTGACTTGGGAATCCCAATTCCGTTGTCTTTGACCTTGACATAAAGATCATCAGCCACCGTGCCAACATAAATCTGCACCTGTCCGCCCTCATCCGTGTAGCGGATGGCATTCATGATCAGGTTGGACAGGATCCGCTCGATGGCATTCTTATCCGCGAAAACAGCCGGTTCGCGTGTCATGGCATAGAAGTCAATCTCTACTTGCCGGGCAGCCGCCTGATCCTTCAGGCGCTCGCTGAGCTGGCGCGCGCATTCGACCAAATCAAAGACCGATGCTTGCAGGGGCATGCCGCTGCTGTCCAGGCTGGACAGGAGCAGAAGGTCGGCAATCAACCGCTCCATCCGGATGGAATCGTCGTAAATCCGGCTGATATCAGCCCTGACCTCCTCATCTTCTTTTTCACTGATACCCCAGTCGAGCAGGGTTTCCGTGTAAGATTTAATGGTCGTCAGGGGTGTCTTCAACTCATGCGAAACGTTGGCGACAAAGGCCTTTCTCCGCTCTTCCTGCAGCATGATGTCCGTGAAATCCTGAACGGTCACCAGATGTCCGCCAAAGCGGTGCTTGCTGCCACGTACGGGATGGTGCTGACAGACCAGCCGGAGGTAGCGGTCGTTCAGCATGATCTCACCCGTGACGGCCTCACTGCCCAGATAGAGGGCGGCCCGCATGCCGTTCTCCGTCCCGTATTGGTCAAGAAAACCGGAGAGTGTGTCGGGGACCACCGGAAGCCACTCGGAGGCAACCGGGTTTGACGCGATCAGACGGTCATCACTGCCGTAGGCGACAATTCCGATGTCGAGCGAAGCAAGGATGGCCTGCGATTCTGTCCGTTCGTTGGCGATCCGGTGGACCGTGCGCATCATATCCTGACCCTTGCGCCGCTGCTCCCGCCTGCTGTTCCACAACATGGCCGGAATAAGAAGGGCGGCTGTCACGGCAGATGACAACAATACAAGTTGAAAAGGTGTCATTGAAGTTTAGTCGATCCCGCTTTCATCAGGATTACGGCTGAAATAATACCCTACTCCGCGCTTGGTCAGCAGATAGCGGAATTTCTCCGGATCCGGCTCAATTTTCTCCCTGGCCCGCCGGACAGTTACGTCAACCGTACGGACATCGCCGTAATACTCGTACTCCCAGACATTCTCCAGGAGTTCCTCCCGAGTAAAAACCTGACCTGCATGGCTGGCCAGAAAACGGACCAGCTCGTATTCCCGCAGCGTCAGTTCGGCAGGTTCCCCTCCCACTGTGACCTGGTAGGCATTCTGGTCGATCACGATTTCGCCGATCCGGATGGCAGACACCTGCTCCGCGCGATCTTCCTGCAAACTGACCCGCCTCAGCTGAGCTTTGACCCTGGCCAGCACCTCCCGAACACTGAAAGGTTTGGTGATGTAATCATCGGCGCCCAGTTCCAGACCCAGAATTTTGTCAATTTCCTCGCTTTTCGCCGTCAGCATAATAATGGGCACCGTCGAATCCCGGCGTATGGTTTTGCAGACATCGAAGCCGTCGACCCCGGGCAGCATACAGTCAAGGAGAATCAGGTGGGGATCCCTTGTTGCGGCGAGCTTGAGTGCTTCTTCCCCGTCGTAGGCCGCCAGTACCTTGTAGCCTTCCCTTTCGAGATTTGAGCGCAGGATATTGACAATATTCGGCTCGTCATCTACAACCAGTATCCGAAAACTCATCCGTCATCCTCCTTTCAATCCATGCTGCCGGGAGCAGCGGTCAATCAGCTTCTTCAAACAGTCCGGTTTTTGACAGCGCGTCCAGATCGGCGATCACCGTCACCTCATGGTGAAGCTGGATAATCGACCCGGGCACGCGGGGGCTTACTGGACCAAAACAGGCCGCCGCCACTGCTTCAGCCTTCTTCTTTCCTGACGCAAGAA
The DNA here is from genome assembly GCA_012511175.1 of Fastidiosipila sp. Classification (NCBI taxonomy): domain Bacteria; kingdom Bacillati; phylum Bacillota; class Clostridia; order Eubacteriales; family Oscillospiraceae; genus Fastidiosipila; species Fastidiosipila sp. Next base: position 48,325 of record JAAZGO010000014.1, read on the forward strand.
GCAAGAGCCGGCGGGAACTCATGATGCCCCGCATTCCCATCGTGATGGCCCGGGTCGGAACATCTTCACCTTCGGCAAAAAAACGCCGATTCGCTTCAATGGTTTCATGGGTCAGATCGACGCAATGGCAGTGTGCTGTGAAATAGTCATCCGGTTCATTGAAGGCGATATGCCCATTGCTTCCGATCCCCAGAAGCTGCAGATCGGTGAAGTTAAGCTGCTCCAGCAGTTGATCGTACTCGAGGCATTCCCGCTCAAGATCTTCGGCCATGCCGTTCGGCACAAAGGTGTTGGCCGGGGAGATATTGACGCGGTCAAAAAGATACCCGTTCATAAAAGCCCGGTAACTTTGCGGGTGGTTGCCGTCCAGGCCGATGTATTCATCCAGGTTGACGGTCCGGACGCGTGAAAAATCCAGATTCTCCTCGCCGTGCATCCGGACAAGTTCCTCGTAAGTGCCAAGAGGCGTTGAGCCGGTCGCCAGTCCCAGGACCGCATCAGGCTTAATCCTGACCAGGGCTGCAATCAGACGTGAAGCCTCCAGGCTCATTTCCTCTTCGTTTGAAACACAGATCAGCTTCATTATCTTCCGCCCTCTTTTTCCGGTTTGATCAATTCCCGATTGACACGGGTTTTCCCGTTCAATCGAATACCGGTTCCTCCAAGACCCGGCCAGCCCGGTAACGGATCTTGATATTTCGATCATCGCCCGTAAAGATAAACTTCTGCAAACGCTCAAAAACGCTGAGCGGCCGATATTTCCTGACCTTGCTGTCATCAATGACCAGGGCGTCGAAAGAAAAACCCGGCAGGAACGCCCCCGTCTGCCCAAAGAAGGATCCGCCGCCTGCGGTTGCCATATGGAAGGCTTCCGTAAAAGTCAAAGTCCGGTAAGCGTGATCAGATTGCGCCCACAAAAGACGTGACGCTCTCATGGCAGATTCGACTGCGTGTCCAATAAACAAGCGGTTGCCGCCCCCAATATCGGACCCAAGGCCGACCCGCAGTCCGGAGTCAAGCATCTCGCCCGCGGGCATAATCCCTGAAGCAAGATTGCCGTTGGAATCGGGGCAATGGGCAATCAGGACGTCCTTGTCTGCGAACATCTTCATTTCTGCTTCGGTGTTATGGATGCAATGTGCCATGATGGTCCGGCTCTTGGGCAGAAGATTGAAGTCCTGGTAGACGGAGAGATAATCCCGCGATTTGGGGAATAGTTCTTTCACCCAGGCCACCTCACCCAGATTCTCGTTGACGTGCGACTGAACGGGCAAGCCGTGCTCATGCGCCTGCTCGCCCAGCCAGTGGAGAAGTTCATCCGTGCAGGAGGGGGCAAAACGCGGTGTCAGGATAGGCCTGACATCGTCAGCTGCGTATTTTTCCGATCCCCTCAAATAACGCATGGTCTCCCGGATGGATTCTTCGGTCGTCTCCTGAAGTACCGCAACGCTGTTGCGATCCATGTTGACCTTGCCGACATAGGCGGACAGACCCGCCTTGGCGAACAGGTCCATCAATAAAAGGGCGGCGTCGGTGTGAAGGCTGGAATAGATAGCGCAGTGAAGCGTCCCTGCTGACCAGAGGTCCTGAACCAGGTCGCGGAAAACGGTTTCACCATAGGCGTGCTTCTTGAAGTTCGATTCTTCAGGAAAGGTATAGTCTTCCAGCCAGGGGAGCAGTTCCTTGTCATAACCCAGTCCCCGGGTCACATATTGGACAGCGTGGAGATGAACATCCGAGAAACCCGGAATAATCAATTTCCCTGCGTAATCTGCGTAATCCACGTCAGGGCCGATCTGGGGGCATTTGTCGCTGACAGCCTCCACACGCCCTCCTTCAACACTCATATAAGCGTCCTCGTGGACAAGAACTTCACCCGGATTGGGAGTGAAGACAAAATCACCATGAACGAGCAGTCTTTCTTTAGCCATCATCCAGCCTCCTGTCTGCAGTAACCTATCCATCATCCGCCCCTGCCGATGGCTCCGGCGGGCGGATTCCTTTTTAATCAGTATACAAGATTTGCCCCTGAGGGGAGTGCTAGAATAGCTACATGACTTTATGGCAGTTCTTTCTTGCGATTTTCAAGATCAGCAGCATCACTTTTGGCGGGGGCTACACCATTGTCCCTGTCATCCGTGAAGAATTTGTCTGCAAAAAGCAACTGCTGGATGATGAGGAGATGTATGACCTGATCGCCCTGGCCCAATCCGCTCCGGGCCCCATTGCCGTCAGTACCGCGCTTTTGACCGGATACAAATTGAAGGGCAGGGCAGGCGCCGTCTTGGGTGTTCTTGCCGCTATCCTGCCGCCTTTAATCATCATCTCTGCTTTATTTTACGCCTATGAGGCCTTCGCCTCCAATTTCTGGGTGCGTGCGGCCCTCCGCGGCATGAGTGGTGCCATTTCCGCTGTCATGCTCCACGCCGTCTATCAGATGGCCAAGCCCTGTCTTTGCCAACACAAATATTTCTCCGCCGCCTTGATGACTGCTGCCTTCCTGGCCGGTCTTTTCACCTCAATTAACACGGGGCTGATCATTCTGGCACTGGGGGCAACCGGTCTCCTGGCCTTCACTTTTCTCCCGGAGGACCGGATTCCATGATCTTCTGGCAGCTCTTCATCGCCTTCCTGGAAGTCGGCGCCCTGGCCTTTGGCGGAGGTTACGCAGCCCTCCCCCTGATTGAAAATGTGGTGGTCAACCGCTATCACTGGCTCACACTAAAGGAAATGACCGACATCATCGCGCTCTCCCAGGTCACCCCGGGCCCCATCGCCCTGAATGCTGCCACTTTCGTGGGAACCCGTGTGGCCGGTGTTCCCGGTGCCCTTATCGCTTCGGTGGCAGCCGTCTTGCCGCAGACGCTCTTTCTCCTTTTCCTCGGATGGTTTTTGTTTTACGGCGGCCGGATCACCTGGATCAACCGGGCCCTTCAGGGACTTCGCCCGGGCGTGGCGGGCCTGATCGGTGTCGCGGCGGTTTCCATGTTCATTTCCTCGCTCTTTGTTTCCACTTCGCCCATCCGGGCCGACTGGGTCGCCGTCTGCGCTTTTGTTCTCGTCTTCCTTCTTCACTATAGGAAGATTGATCTCCTCAAGCTGATCATGCTGGGCGGAGGGATCGGCCTGATCGGGGGTTTAGTGGAACACCTGGCTGGTTTTTGAGGAAGAAAGGCCAAGCTGCATCTTGTACCATCATTCAGCTTGAGGATGGCCCCGGAAAATCTCGAAGAACTTGGCTTTTGCGTAACCGGCTGCGGATGCAAGCAGCACAAGCAGGCCGGTATATGCGATAAAACGTTGCAATTCCCTGCGGCCTCCCGTAACAGCCCTCAAATAATGAGTCACGGGGATAAGGTCCGACAGCCAGCGGATTTCCCGGATCCACTGGCCCGCATCAAATAAGATGGGAGACAGGAGCAGACACAGGATCAAGAAGAAAGGGAGAATGGCCAACAGATAATCGCGGTTGGGCAAGATAAGGGTCAAGACAAAGCAGAGGCATACCAGACTGAGAATATAGGCGGCAAGTAAAAAGACCTCACCCACAAGACCTGCCCCTTTCGCCGGAAATATCAACCTTTCGGCCGCTACAGCGAGCCCCCCTCCTGCAATCATGAGCAGGCCTGCCGCCGTCAAAGAACCAGCCAGTCGCTTGATTGCCGGTTCAAAGGGCATGATGCGTTGGAAAAAACCAGTCATCGTGTCGTCCAGATACTGAACCGCCCACAAATAGGCGAAAACAAAGAGCAGGAGTGCCGTCAAGCCCCGCGTAATTCCGGACATGCCAATCCCCGAAACCCCCGTACGGTCAAAGATCTCGCCGCCATCCGACTGCCTTTCGAGGCGAAGCTTGACTGGACCGGCACCACCTTCTTCCCATTCGAGGAGAAAAGCTCCGGCCTCAGTCTGGGTCAGCAGTTCACGGCTCATAAGAAAATCCATGGCAAGTTGGGGTGCGCATACCTCGAACAGGGCGGATACGACCGTCCAGCTTGTGAACAGGGTCATGGAGGCCGGGCTCATGACGCGCGTGATGATCCCCTTGTAGTCTCCTCTGTCTATCCTGTCGTCAAAATTTTGGGCAAACAGATAACCGCATTCCCAGACACGCGCGGCCACCTGTTCACGTACCTGATTCTCGCTGTCCGCTCTGATAAATTCGGTTTGTTCATCGGAGTAGGTGAGCAGCCGTCTCCATATCTGCTCACTCTTCCCTGAATCGGCCGGCAGCAAAATTCCAACCTTAAGCGTGTTCACTGATGAAGACGCGGGAAACAGGATACCCATGAAGATGCCTAACAGAGGCATTAAAAAGAGGCAGATCAGAAATGCCTTCTGACGCAGGAAACGTTTGAGCTGAAGGTTTACAAGCGCCTGAAAATAACTCATGCCGTCCCCTTCTTCTCCATGTGGGCAGCTCTGCAGGCGCTCCAGGCCGCAAGTATAACGACGGAAATAGTCAATCGAAGAAGTGACTCGGTATTCCCGCTGACACCATACAGGCCGCTCAGACAATCCCTCATCCAGGTGAAGGGCGAGAAGGGCAGAAGAGCTCTGACGGATCGGGGTAAAAGAAGGGGAGGAACAATACCGCCCGAAAAAATGAGAAAGAGGGACGCCACCGCTGTATTGATGGTGATTGCGGGTACAATGCCTCCGGCATTGCAGCAAAGGAAAGCAACCAGAACCGTTAGCAACATTGAGAGGATCAGGCCCGCCATGGACTGAAAGAAAAGAGGAGGTGCTTTGCTTCCGTCCAGCAAACGAAGTCCGAGCAGGGTCGCAATCAAGGGCCCGGCCAGGACGGCAGAGATGCCCAGCAACCTCACCGCTGCATAGGAAAGAAGCCTGACGCCGGCACTTCGGAGCCTGGCTGCCCATCCCTGATCATTACGAATGGATAAGTCGCGGTAATAAAGCGGCATGGTCAGAAAGAAGAAGAATAGAAGCGCGCTCAGCATGTAATGCTGTGAGATGGAAAGGAAGCCCGTACTGTTGACCGTGACCCGGTGAAGCATCTGCTTATAGCCCATCAGCCATCGGACATAGTGTTCTGTAATGCCCCTCGCCAGCTCTTTTGCCCTGGTCGGATCTTCAACTTTTTCCCTGATGACATCTTCCGAGCGGCCGACGCCCTGACGGAATGCTGCGAACATCCGGATGCTGCTGTCGGCCATCTTGTCAAGAATGACTGTCTCCAGTTGCTGGGAGGTGCGAATAATAAGCCGGGGCGGAACACTTCGGGCCGGCTTGTCAAAAAAACCGGCAGAAAGGACAAGCGCTCCCTCAGCGGATCCACTTTCGACCAGCCCCTCCATTTGGCCGGGCTGTCCCTCATGGATAACCAGGAATTCATTCACTTCGGGGTTCCCGTTAAGTGATCGGACGAGATCTGTCAGCCTTGGATCAGCATCTTCCGAGGCGACCGCCAGTGTGACTTTCGAATAACGCCGGTTTGACAGAAGCATGACGGCGACCGACCCGGCGATCAAACTTAGCGTAAGCAATACAGCCGTCATGCCTAGCAAAAAAGGCAGCTTTTTCAGTGATTGCCTGATCTGAAAGCGCAGACCGGAGACAAAGAGATTCCTATCCATCCGTCATGCTTTCCTGCGGGTTAAGCAAGGCATCCAGCGTTTCGCCGTCTGTTGGGAAATCCCCTGTGCTCACGCATAAAACTACTTTCCCTCCACGCAGAACAAGAATCCGGTCACAGAAAGCACGTACATCATCAAGCCTGTGGCTGCTGTACAGAACCGCGCCGCCCTGGTCACGAAAATCGGCTAATCTTTCAAGCACGGCAAACCGGTAACCCCGGTCAAGAGCGGGCAAAGCTTCATCAATGAGCAAATAGCGGGGGCGATGAAGAAAGGCCAGGGCAATGCTGAGCCGCTTTTGCATTCCGCCCGACAGCGTGCCAACTTTTTTCCCGGCCAGCAAATCCAACCCCAGCCGGCTGGCGATCGAATCTGCCGCGAAGACGGGACCTTTCATCCTGTGGATGCTCTGCCAAAAATCCAAAGTTTCCTTTACAGTCAGATCTGACAGGAGCCAGTCGTTTTGAGGGATGTAACCGATATGTTCCCGGACATAGGACCGGTCACCCAAAACGGAACGGTCATCATCATGGATCTCACCGGCATCAGGGCGGACAACCTGGGCGATGATTGAAAGAAATGTTGATTTGCCGGATCCGTTATGCCCAACAAGACCCACCACCTCGCCTGCCTGAAGTGACAGTGAGATGTCTTCCAGGACGGCCTTCTTGCCATAACACTTCTTGATCCCACTTACGGTCAGCATCTCACGCCCTTTCACAGGCCTCGCCGCCGGTTTTTGTCCTTCGTTCTGCGACTCTGAGAAAGAGGCGGTGGACAAGATACATCAGATCCAGGCAAAGCCAGTAGAGGACAATGATTACAGCCAGATACCAGATGGGCCCCAGGGCATCGTACATGGTTTCCAGAACCGTGCCGGGGTTGCCCCCCATCAGGTAGAGCGCATTGGCTCCAAAAACTGAATTGATAAAATACAGGGGCGGGAAAACGACGAGGGGGAGCGCGTGAAGATACAGGACCGTTCTCCATGGAATGCGGAACCGGTGGACCAGCTGCAGGTGAAGGGCTCCCATCACCAGCAGAACGTGACTGGCGATAAAAAAGGCAGCCCGGGCAGTCGCGGGAGGCCGGTGCACAGTCCCGGGGAAGAGGACAACAGCCAGGGCAGTTGGGATACCGGCAATAAAATTGAAAGCGAACAGCCCCCGGTTTGGCCTGACCAGGCAAAAAGCCAGCAAAAACATATTGACGTGGCAGATCTGCACCGAAAGCAACTGGGCGATGTGAAAGGTTCCGAGCGCCATATCCATGCCATAGCGCGCGAAACGGACGGTGAGAATGAGGACAGCATAGCTAATGCCGATTGCCTTTTGAAAATCAGGTTTCTTAAGCGCGAAAAAGGTGAAAAGAAGCCCGGAAAAAACCGGGACAAGCAAAGCTGCCGCGTGAACAGTGCCGTATGGCGTAAATTCCTGGAACATAGCTGGGTCTCCCGTTCATCTCCCCGAGCGTACTTGGCTGGTCGGATTGCCGGCGGGGATGATTTGGATATTTGGAAAGCAACACTGTCCGCCCCGATTATGAAACAGTTTTATGAAGGAAGCAACAGGAAAAAGGCAATATTTTCAGACATAAGATTCGGGGATTGCCTCCCTTTCCGGAGCATCTCCCGCTGTCTTCGCACTCTTAAAGACACAAAGCACCTTGTCGTGGTAGTCATGAAACAAAAGGTCATGTTTTGCAGAAAGAAAAGAAGAAGTACCCAAGATTATCGGAACATTATCCTGGCGGTCGGAAACGGGCGGAAAACTCGACCGTCAAACCATGTGACTTTGCAATATCTGCCAAGAGCAGACCACATCCCGCCTTATTTCCAACAACACTCGCACATGACACGGGACGATCAAGAACATTATGGATTTCGCGGCATGTGATTAAGCTTTAACGCTAACCTATTTCCCTTGAAGGCTGGTATGTACAATCCCATTTCAACCCTCCAACGTCCCGGCCGGTTGCAGAGCGCAATGCCCTGCAATCCACCCGTTTGTTTAAGATCCATCCGGTCAGTATGCTATGATCTACGAGGTGAACAGGAAGCATTTATTTTTCGGAGGATCCCCGTCATGCCGCATGGTCAACAGGATGAAACCGTCATCGATCTCTGCCGTCGCCTAATCGAGACACCCAGTGAATCGGGAAAGGAAGAGGCTGCCATTGGTCTCCTGTACGATTATTTGGGCCAAAACGGCGTTCAGGACCTTTACATCGACCCTTTTGGCAGCCTGATCGCGTCAGCCGGGGGCGGCCGGCCGGGACCGGTTCTCCTGTTCGATGGCCACATCGACACAGTCCCCGTCCCCGACCCCGGCGCCTGGACCCGGCCGCCCTATGGCGGACTGGTTGACGGGAACCGGATCTTTGGCCGGGGCAGCTCAGATATGAAAGGCGCCCTGGCCGCCATGGCAGCGGCCGCCACCCAGTTCATCAAAGCCAACGGAGGTGATTTTAAAGGTACCCTGGTTTTAGCCGCGACCGTTCAGGAGGAGATTTTCGAGGGGGTAGCCGCCCGCGCTGTCTCCGAATACTGCAAACCGGACGTGGTCGTGATTGGCGAAGCAACCGCCCTCAATCTGAACATTGGCCAGCGGGGCAGGGCGGAAATCAAAATTGAGACCTTCGGTATTCCCGCCCACTCCTCCAACCCTGAAAAAGGGCGGAATGCTGTCTACCTGATGGCCGATGCCATCGGCAGGCTGAGGAATCTTCCGCCTCCCCGGCACCCGCTCCTCGGGGCAGGCATTATGGAGCTGACCGACATCAAGTCGGAACCTTACCCGGGCGCCTCGGTCGTCCCCTCCTACTGTGCCGCCACCTATGACCGCCGCCTGCTTCCCGGTGAACAGCCTGACCAGGTGCTGGCGCCGGTCCAAGCCCTTCTCGCTGAATTGGGGGAGGCAGTTCAAGCTTCTTACGCATCCGGGAGGCAAGTCTGCTATACGGGGAAGATCATGGAAGCCGAGCGGTTTTTCCCCGGCTGGCTTTTTGATGAGCAAGAATGGTTCGTCCAAAAAGCCTTTCATGACCTGAAAAGGACCGGGCTTGACATCCATTTGTCTCATTACAGCTTTTGCACCAACGGCAGTCATTACGCCGGCGAAAAGAAGATCCCCACCCTGGGTTTCGGACCATCATATGAAGAACTGGCCCACACCGTTGATGAGTACATCGAGCTGGACCAACTCGTTGGGGCTGTTCGGGGCTACCGGGCTCTCATGGAGGCTTTTCTGACAGATTAAACGCTGCCTGCCCCTAGCTGATAAACAAGATGAACTGCGACTTATCGGCATCATTCAGCATGGCCCTTGCTCATTCCATCGTTCTTCACTTAACGGAAAAATTCAGGTAAATCCGAAGTTTTTACGATGAACCCGAAAAACTTTGGAATTTCTGAAGTTTTTACGATGGATCGGAAAAACTTCCAAAAACATCTGCACGGCCAAATCCGTCAGAGAAGGATGAAAAAGAGCCGGCTGAACCGGCTCCCTTCAAATCTGCTTCTCTCTGCCCCTAGCTTATAAACAAGGTGAACTGCGACTTGTCGGCATCGTTCAGCATGGAAGCAACCCCGCCGATCTTGACGCCTTCAATCAATTCTTCCTCTTTCAGACCCATGACGTCCATGGTCATCTGGCAGGCCGTCATCTCGATGGCGGGGTTGGAGGCCGCCTCGCGGACCAGATCCTCCAGAGAGGTGATGCCCTTGTCCTTCATGACTTTTCTCATCATTTTCGGCGCCACACCCAGCATATTCATCTGGGAGAGTCCCATGCCCCGGGTGCCGCGCGGAATCATGCCGGTAAACATCTTGTCCATGAAGGCCTTCTTAATGGGGACACGCAGGTCTTTTCGCAGGGTGCTTAGCCCCCAGAAGGTGAAGAACATGTGGACCTTGTCGCCCATGGCTACGGCGCCGAGTGCGATGATAAAGGCAGCCATTACTTTATCGAAACTGCCCGAAAAGACAATGATGGTCTTGTCCTGGCTTTTGGGGTCGCCGCTTGTGACCAAAGCCGCGGACTGTTTTTTTCCGGTGCCCTTGCGGATGGATGCAGAGTAATAACCGCCGCCTGATGAAATTTCAAGGAGAGTATTGCCCGTGTTCTCACACCAGCTGGCGACATCCCGGGAAAAACCCGGGTCAGTGGCGCGGACATTGACAACCTCGCCTTCTTCCAGGTCCTTGATGTATTTGCCGACTTCAACAATGGGTCCGGGGCAGCTCAGCCCGCAGACATCAAGGTCATGAATGATTTCCGGTTCAGCCGTCAGTTCCTCGTGAGCTGTATCCATGACTCTTGTCCTCTCTTCTTTATCATTTTCTTCCTGTTCCGGCCCGGACAAGATCTCCAGGGTACGAAGGCCGCCGAGCAGATTGTATGCCGAATAGCCGCGTTGCTTCAGAATCCTTTCGGCAACATAGCCGCGAAGGCCGACCGCGCAAAAGACCAGATACCTTTTATCCCGGTCCAGTTCGTCCAGCCGCTGCCGAAGCTGACTGAGCGGGATGGCGGCAGCCCCTTTGACCGGACTTGCCATGGTTTCCGCTTCCTCCCGGATGTCAAGAAGAACGTAATTGTGGGGATTCTCAAGGTACTGGGCTGCGGTGACGGGGTCGGTCAGGCCTTCCAGGATATTTTCAGCAACAAAGCCCGCGAAGTTGACCGGGTCCTTGGCTGCGCCATAAGGCGGGGCATAGGCAAGTTCCAGTTCAGCCAAATCCCTGACCGTTCCCCTGAAGTGGATGGCGGTCGCGATGACATCGATCCGTTTGTCCACCCCCTCATAGCCGACGATCTGGGCCCCCAGCACGCGACCGTCTTTGGCGAAAAGGAGTTTGAGTGTCATGGGCAGGGCCCCTGGATAATAACTGACATGGTGCATGGGATGGATCAAAGAGTAAAAATAATCCTGGCCATAGACCAGGCCTGCCCGCTTCAGCTGTTTTTCATTCATTCCTGTCGAAGCGGCAGTCAGATCAAAGACTTTGGCCACACTGGTTCCGATGGACCCCCGGTAGACTTCGACCGTCTCATCGGAGAGGATGTTGGCGCAGACAAAACGGCCCTGGCGGTTGGCGGGACCCGCCAGCGGAATGGCCGTGCGGCCACCCAGGAGCGGCTCATCCACCTCGATTACATCGCCTACGGCATAGATATCAGGGTCGGAAGTCCGAAGCCCCCGGTCGACCGTAACGTGACCGCGCGGTCCCAACTCCAAGCCCGCCTCCCCGGCCAGTTCACTGTTGGGCCGTACGCCCATGCAAAGAAGATTCATATCCGAGAAGATGACCGTCCCGTCGCTTAAACGGACCTCTTTGCCATCTTTGGCGAGAGACTCCAGTCCCCTGCCCAGCATCAGCCTGACCCCCTTCTCCCGCATATGATCTTCGAGAATGATGCTCATATCCGGGTCAAAGGGAGGCATAATCTGGTCGGTCAGCTCGACCAGGGTGCAGTCGATGCCCCGTTCGACCAGGTTTTCAGCCAGCTCCACCCCGATAAATCCCGCCCCGATTACCACCGCTTTTGGGGGCCGTTCTTTTTCGATGAAAGACCAGATTCGGTCAGTGTCAGCCAGAGTCCATAAAGTGAAGGTATTGGACGCGTCGACGCCTCGGACAGGCGGTACAAAGGGTGAGGACCCGGTTGACAAAATCAGCTTGTCATAGGACTCTTCATAAACCTTCCCCGTCTCCAGGTCTTTGACCTGGACCTTCTTCTTCTCCCGGTCAATTTTTGTCACTTCCGACCGGGTCCGGATATCGAGGCCGTACTTGGCCTTGATGGTCTCCAGGGTTGATACGAAGAGCGCTTCCCTGCGGGCGATGACACCCCCGATGTAATAGGGAAGGCCACAGTTGGCAAAAGAAACGTGCCGGCCCCGCTCCAGGACCAGAATCTCCGCCTCTTCCGAAAGACGCCTCATCCGGGCCGCGGCCGTTGCGCCGCCGGCAACACCGCCGACAATAATGATTTTCATGGGCCTGACTCCATTCTTCGAACTCATGGCTTGATTACGGGAAAAATCATAGCACAGGATGTTGGCAAAAGAGGGCTCAGCTGTACCCTGTGAACTCTTCCTGCCGGGAAGCTAAAAAAGGACAAAAAAATCCGGCGAGGACCTACCTTTCCGGGCCGTCTCCAGCCAGGTATTCTCGGCACGGGAGAGCTTAACTTCTGTGTTCGGGATGGGAACAGGTGTGGCCTCTCCGTTAAACTCACCGGAATGGTTGAAA
>JAAZGO010000015.1 GCA_012511175.1 Fastidiosipila sp.
CCACAATGAAGATCCGCTCCGAATGGGGCGGGTCTTTTTTTAATCACTTCATGTTGTCTTCGGTGCCTGGCACGGCAATATTCTTAACCGGAAACAGTTTCTGACTTTCAGTTTTTAACTGAAATATGTGAGGATATTTAACAAAAATCGGTTACTAACTGAAAGTTATGATATTTTATGCTATACTTCAGTCAATAACTGAAAGACGGATATAGCAATGATTATTCGTGAAATGTATTTGAGTAAGCTTATCGAGTATAAAAACAATGGTTTTGTCAAAGTAATAACCGGAGTCAGGCGATGCGGCAAATCATCTTTGCTTAAGATGTATCATTCCTATTTGCTGGACAATGAGCCTGAAGCAGAACTTCTTTATCTGAATATGGAATTGCTCGAGAACATAAGCATCCGCGACAAAGACTCTCTTGTTGACCACATAAGAATTAGACTTGGAAAACTGGACAACACGAAAAAATACTATTTTCTCTTTGACGAACTGCAGAATGTTAACGGATGGGAAGAAGTCATTAATGGTCTGCACGCAAATGGCAATGTCGATATTGTGTTGACAGGATCCAATGCTTATATCTTAAGCTCCGACCTTGCTACGCTACTCTCCGGACGTTATATCAGAATAGATATGTTGCCATTGTCATTTGTGGAATATCTCGAATTTAATGAGTTGGATCCATCTAAAATCGAACGCAGGCACGCGGAAGAAGAACTCCGGAATTATTTGGAATGCGGCTCTTTTCCTGCTGCGGTTCTCGCAGACTCTGCAGAGCTGAAAAGAGATTACCTGAGCAGTCTTTATGACAGTATTATTGTCAGGGACATCATCACCCGGCATCAAGTAAAAGATGTGCAGGCACTGCATCACATTATCAGTTTTATATTCGAGACAGTTGGAAAGCCATTTGCAATAAAGAATATCGTGAATAGCATCAAATCGGCAGGCGGAAGAATCAGCCATGAAACGATTGTTGACTATATCAATGCGTTGGTCGACGCCTATGTTTTATACCCTGTTGATGCTTATGACACGAGAGGCAAGAAACTTTTTTCGACCAAACGCTGCTACTATGTAGTAGACAGCGGTCTTCGAAACGCCGTAGTATCACCTTTGTCAAGAAATACCGGCAGTTTGCTTGAAAACACAGTGTTCCTGGAGTTAAAACGCCGGAGATACAAAATGTTTACAGCTTATGCCGGAGAAAATGAGATCGATTTTGTTGCCAGAAGAGACCAGGATTTGGCATACGTTCAGGTTACTTCTTCTCTGGAAAATGAGAATACTCGAGCTCGCGAGTATCGCAGTCTAAATGATGTTAAAGACAACTATCCCAAATATGTGCTGACACTGGATAATCTGGACTGGTCGGCAAACGGCATTCAGCAGGTTAATCTGATCGATTTTCTCCTCGGCAAGCAGCTGACGTGAGTCCAGTTGTGCCAGCGAAGTGTACCCTGTCAAGTTGACTCCCGAAAGACGAAGTTCAGCTCATCGTTTTTCTAAGAGGGCTGGATTCCTCAAAATCCAGCTCGCCAGCGAGCGGTATTCCATCGGCGTAATGGAGTTGACAGATCAGTTTACTGGGTATAGACTAGTATCAGTCGATAGTGAATAGACTACACGGAGGAGAGGTCATGGCAGCAATCAGTTTGGGAGAGGTTGAATCCCGTTTCGCGGAGATTATTTGGGACCATGAACCCCTGCATTCACGGGATCTGGTTAAGCTCTGCGAAAAAACTTTGGACTGGAAGCGGTCGACCACCTATACGGTCCTTCGAAAACTTATCGACCGGGGCCTCTTCCGGAATGAAGGGGGAATGGTATCATCGGTCATCTCCCGTGAAGAATACGAAGCCCTGCAAAGCGAGCAGTTTGTCGAACAAAGCTTCGACGGGTCACTGCCGGCCTTTATCGCTGCCTTCACCAGGCGAAAGTCTCTTTCACAGGAGGAAGCGGATCAAATCCGTCAAATGATCGAAGAAGCAGCGAGGGAAGGCTGAATCATGGATGCCCTCTTTTTGAAAATCTTGAATATGAGCATCACGGCCAGCTGGCTGATCCTGGCTCTGCTGGCCCTTCGGCCTCTCTTGAGAAAGGCGCCCAAATGGCTGGTCTGCCTGCTCTGGTCCGTGGCGGGCCTTCGTTTGCTTTTTCCCTTTTCCATCAAGAGCGCCCTGAGCCTTATCCCAAGTGCCCAGACGATCAGGCCGGATATCCTTTACGCGCCCAATCCGCAAATCCAAAGCGGGATTCCCGCCTTCAACCAGTGGGTAAACCCGGTGATCGGGGAGAGCCTGGCCTCTGTGCCGGCTACCAGCATGAATCCCTTGCAGCTTTGGACCCGGGCTGCGGCCTATGTCTGGCTGATCGGCATGATAGTCCTTCTCTTTTATGCCATTTTCAGCTATGGCCGTCTGAGAAAAAGGATCGGTGCCTCCATCCAGGTGGCAGAGGGGGTTTGGATCAGCGACGAGATTGACAGCCCCTTCATCCTGGGCCTGGTCAAGCCTCGTATTTACCTGCCTTCAGGCATGGAAGCAGGACAGAGAGCCCTGGTCATGGCCCATGAGCGGGCCCACCTGGCCCGCCGGGATCATTGGTGGAAACCTCTGGGATTTCTGATTCTTTCCCTTTACTGGTTCAACCCCCTCTGTTGGCTGGCCTACATGCTTCTTTGCCGGGATATTGAGATGGCCTGTGATGAGAAGGTCATCCGGGCCATGGACAAAGAGGGGCGCCTGGTCTATTCCGAAACCCTCCTGGCCGCCAGCATCCCCCACCGGCCGGTCATGGCCTGCCCCCTGGCCTTTGGAGAGCTGGCGGTGAAAGAGAGGATAAGAAAAGTACTCAATTACAAAAAACCTACCTTTTGGATCATCCTCCTGGCTCTGATCGCTTCCCTGGTCCTGATCTTTTGTTTCCTCACCAACCCCAGGGAGCCGGTTGAAGAACCAAAGACCCCGGCGGAAAGTCATCCCGGAACCGTAATCGAGCCGGGCCTGGCGGAGGAATGGTTTGATTACTTGCACTTAAACAGCATGGATTGGGAAAGTCATCTTGAGACCAGCAGACCGGAGTTCCCGGGTGTGACCTTCCGCTGGACACCGGGAGAGATGGAGGCTGTGACACAAGCCGGGTCTTCGGCCCTTTTCGCAGGCATGCCTATCTGGAATGCGTATTTTTGTGATTTGACAGGCGACGGCAAGCCGGAGCTTTGCGGGACGGTCAGTTTCGGCTCAGGCTTTGTCGATAACCATGTGGTGGTCTTTGATTACGAAAACAAGGAAACCCATTATCTATGGAACCGCTTTGTCAGCGACTACGAACTCTATCTTGAGGGGGGCCGGCTCTGTGTGGCAAAACGGCCACCTATGGGCGAGGAGATCCTGGAAAGCGGACGCTTGATCTTTCAAGATGGCAGGCCTGCCATGGAAGGGGAGACCGCTCCTCCGCCCCCTTATGAACCGGAAGAGGCGATCGGTATCGGCTTTCAGGCCTTCTCTTCTCCGGTGGGATACTCCCGGGCCGGCCACAAGGCCATGCTGGACCGGGCGGATTACCAACTCTTTCCCATCGTTGACGCTGTGCACGGCCTGATTCCTCTTGTCAAGCTGGACAGCCGGCAGGATTTTGAAACTTTCTACCGGGAGATGGCCGCCCACTTCGATTTTGATCTGGAGGACACTGATTCACCGGCCTTTTCCCGCCTGGCTGACCTATACACAGACGAATTTTTCCGGGAGAATACACTTTTACTGGCCTATCTGTTTGAGAGAAACCCGGCCGACCGCGAGTGGGTTGACGCCGTCACCCTGGACCGGGAGGGAAGGGTGGAGATCGCCGTCCGGCGCAGATCGGATCCCGGCGACCTGGACGTGACCGGCCGGTTTTTGGCTGTGAATGTCTCAAAAGAGGATATCGCGGCCATGGTCACCTGCCGGATTGTTCCTGCGCCTGAGACCGAACCCCCGGAGGATTTCTCCTTCAAGGGACCTTTCGACACTTATCGATTCGAGGGATCTGAACCGCTAGACGAGGCGGTCCTGCAGCTGAACACCGAGCGGGCATTCACCTTGTCCCTGTCACCCTTGAGCTCTTATCTGGCCTATGGCCACTACAACCTGGACGGTCAACATCTGATTTTGCGAACCTGGGACGGCCTTTACACCTACACCTTTGACAGGCATGCCGATGGCTGGCGCTTTAATGCGGACCTTTCCTCACCCCTCTATACCAGGTTGTCTTCCCTGACTGACGGCGGCCTCTTTTATCTGGTTGACATGGAGCCCCACGATCGACGGACTTTGGGGGATTGGTGGCATCCCGGTCAAGGCCAGGTTCCGGAAGCCCGCTCCCTGCAAATCTCAGAATATCAGTATGACGACCAATCCATCGCGACCAAAACGGCCTTCAGGGCGATTCAAGATCGAGACCTGGCGGAAAGCTGGCTTGGCCGTTTGATGGATTTGCCAATCAGGGAAATCAGGACACCCGAAAGCCTGGCAGGCAAGCGGTCGGTACTCGAACTCAGCTTTCAGGACCTCAGAGGCCAGGAAATTATTTTTATCTCCCTGCAAGCATATGGTGACGGCGGTGACAGGGTATTTATGAACGGCAACTTCATCCCGCCGGCTGATGTTGTCCCGGAAAACATCTTTCTCATTGAAGACATCACTGCCATGCAGATGTTCAAGGATCTGAAATGGCTTCTTGAAGGCTAATCTGTATTGGGATGCAAGATAAATCTGCTGCCGAAAACAACCAACCCAATATCGGGTCAGATGTGCAAGCGTTTCGCCAGTTCGTGTTTGATGACATCCCCTTGAAAAATCAGGGCGCCGGCGATCATGAGGAGGCTGACTCCCACACAGATGACGGAGGGAAGCCGGACGGTGACCCAGCTGAAGATGAGGAAGAGCAGGGGCGCTAATCCCAGTAAGGCGCAAAGCAGCAGGTAGACCAGGTAGTCGCCGCTTTCCAGGTGGAGGGCCCGGGCGAGTATGTAAAGCGTTGCCTGGGCTGTCAGCAGAACGATCGGGATGGCGTAGTTGAGGGAGAAGCCCTGCCAGCCGAAAATCCAGTCCCAGGCTACCACGAGCAGGGACAGGATGGCGACCTGCCAGGTGACGATCTTGCTGACCTGCCTTCGCCGGACTACCACAGCCCCGATGCTGGCCCAGCTGGAGATAATCCCCAGCAGGGTCATCAGCGGCAGGTTGAAGGGCAGTTCCAGGCTGTAGCTGACCATGAGGCTGATGATCATGGCGGCAAAGGAGATGAAGGCGAACAACCTGGTCAGGAGGAAGTGGTTGGTCTTTTGTTCCGCGGCAGGAAAGACATCCCTGGCCTCATCCGACCTGGCGTCAGTCGAGACCTGCAAGGGCTCGTTATCCAAAGGGCACCGTGCCTTGTAGCCCCGGATGGTGCAGCCGCAGTTGGGACATGCCGTCGTCCCTGTGGGGGTGACACCTTGCGCGGGCGGCAAGATGACCGATTCACCGTTTTCGTTGGTGGATCCAGCCGTGATGATGTTGCCGTTGCTGGTAATCTCGACCGGGACGCCCTCCTCCCGGAGCGCCGTGAAGAATCGGTAGGGGAGCTCATTTTCCCTGTAAATCGATATGAAGCTGACCGAGAAGACTCCGGCGCCGCTGACGGCAGACAGGGAGATGCCCCGGGTGGCGACGGACACATGACAGCTGCGAACATGGAGCCAAAGTTTCTCCGGCAGGTCAATCCGCCCGACATTGGAGATGCTTGTTGTGTGCTTCCGGTCGCTCAAGCGGTGGGCCGCACGCATGCTCAAGTCCTTCAGGCCCGTGGGCAGGATTCGCAGAATGGGATTGGATTCCAGCTTCAAGAGGCCGGTTTGATCTGAAGCCAATTTTTCAGGCAGGAAGGCACTTTTGAAGCTATCGGCGACTGCCTTGATCCACCAGTCCAGGTTGGAGGAGTCTTCCCTGGCCGGCTCGGGCAGTTCAATGTGCATGACACTGAAAAAGTTGCGCTCTGTTCTGGATTTGAAGAGGGGTCGAAGGTTGACGGGAATGGCAAGGACAATGGGCCGCCTGTTGCCTCCGCGCTCCTCCCAGAGAGCCTTGGCGTAAATCGATGAAATATAGACTGTGAGTGTGGCCTTGCGTCTTTGGGCGGCATCCCGGATCGCCTTGACCGGCATGGCTCCCTCAACCAGGTTGGCGCGGCGCCGGATCAGGCTTGTACCCCTGTACTGCCAGGCATTGACACGTTTCTTCTTCTTTCTCGCGCCTCTTTCTTGATTTTTCTTCTTGCCCTGATATTTAAAATACCGCTGAAAGCTGTCGTTCATCTTTTCGCCGGCGGGCGAGCGTTCGAAGAGGGGCTGGATATCCCCAGCCTCAATGATCCCTGGGTGTGAAAGCAGCAGGTACTGTCCCAAAAGGGCACGGATGAAAGTTACGGCCCCTACACCGTCGCACACGGCATGGAAGATCTCCGCATTGATGCGGCTGCCATAGTAGAGGATCCTGAAAGGCAGCCTCTTTTCGCCCCGGATATACAAGGGCTCGTAGAGGTCTTCCGTCTCCGGCCGGACCAGGCAGCGCAGGTCGCTCTGTTCGAAGTAATACCAGAAGACGCCCCGCCTCAGCACAACCTCAAAATTCTGGAAACGCGGCATGATGGCATCCAGTGCCTGCTGCAGTATGTCAGGATCGACCGCTTCCTTAAGCTCAACGGTCATCCGGAAGACCTTGGTGTCTTTCAAGTTGGCTGTGGCAGGGAAAACCTTGGACGCGTTGTCGAGCCGGATCCATCTTGCTTTGCCCTGATGCTTGGGAGCCTCTTCTTTTGTCGATCGTTTTTGCATGGATTAGATTATGACACATGGGGCAGCATTTTTCGCTGAAGCAGTTTTAGGCGGCCTGCCGCCGAACTGCCCGCGCTCCCCGGAAAGAATAGCCGATCTCTCCCCCAGCAACCTGTCAATGCCGTGATGCACTTTGGGAGGCGTTAGAGACGATCAACCCCCCAGGCGAACATAAGCTGCCGGATGAATCTTTCAGCGAAGTCATGGCAGTCCTTAGCCTGCCTCCGGGGTGCCGTAGGCGGTCATGTTTCCCGAACAGCATTAAACGATTCCATGAAGAGATCCGGACCTTTCGAATGAAACGAGCATCACCCGGCCAATGGAGCTCTGTTTGTTGATCACCACGAACGAGGAGTGCAATTCAGAACAACAGCAGGTTACCTGAAGTGCAGAGTTACGGGAAGGTGAATTTCCACCAAGATGGCAGGCTTGACTCCGTCCGTACAGTGAAGCACTTTCCCAGAAGGTTTGATGAATCATCTTGCATTTTCGGCTTTAAGGGTGCGTAGTTTTGCTGGAATTTGCACCTATATGAATAAGAAGGGTTTTTTTGCTTCCGTTTCGATGATAGGGAGGCTTAATGCGGGTAAAAAAACCGTGTCCGGCAAGGTCATGCCCTTTTTTGACGGCCTGATGCCTGAGGTTGGGGCAAGGAGCAGCAAAACAGACAGGCGTATGCGAGATGGAGGATAAAAGGAAATGAAAAAAAGGATTTTCGGTCTGCTATTGTGCTTTTTAGTGATGATGGCAATGGTGCCGGTTTTAGCCATAGCGGATGGGGAAATGGTCACCGTGTCCTTTGACATGAAAGGTCACGGAACAGGCGCCCCTGTGGATCAGACCATTCCGAAGGGTACACCGGCTGTAGAGCCTGTAGAGCCTGTTCCGCTGGCAGAAGAGAAGTTCTATTTTGGATACTGGACCTATATCCGGAATTATTTTGTGACCAGATGGGATTTTTCAAATAACGTCAACGAGGATATGACCCTCTCCGCCTTGTGGTTCCCCTGGGAAACCAGAGCTCTTCAGCTGGCTTTGGACGGGCAGCCCTATAGCGGCGTGACGGCCTTGGCAAAGGATACGACTGCCGGCACGACCCATATTTTGACTGAAGGAGATCCAGGCCTTTATTCTGTCCAGCTCCCGGAAGGCAATTACGACATGATGGTAAACGATGAGTTAATCCTCCCCAACCAGACAGTTGGCAGAAAGGGTTCAAGCTCAAAGTACTTTTTCTATTATTACTCCATGAACTTTAACTCCAACGGGCAGATTTTTACAACGGCCAGCGCGCCTGGGACGCAGGTCGTGCGGTCAGCAAATTGTCCATCCATTCCTTCTTTGCCGGAGGCAGCAAACGCAAATTACGCCTTTACAGGATGGACAAAAGGGCCGGGGGCAGACTCGGGGGTCTTTGATTTTAGTCGGACAATGAGTTCTACAAGGACGGCTTACGCCCAATGGGTCCAGGTTAATTCCGGGGAATATCCGGTGGCCGTCTATGGCGCTGAACACGAAGGTTCGTCTGTCGCCACCTCGTCTTCGGATTACCAGGTGACACTGAAGCCGCCTGCCA
>JAAZGO010000016.1 GCA_012511175.1 Fastidiosipila sp.
CCTCCCGTAGGAGTCTGGGCCGTGTCTCAGTCCCAATGTGGCCGTTCGACCTCTCAGTCCGGCTACCGATCGCAGGCTTGGTAGGCCTTTACCCCACCAACTACCTAATCGGACGCGCGCCCATCTTCTGCCGGATTGCTCCTTTCATACCCACAAGATGCCTTGTAGACACAACATGCGGTATTAGCCATGGTTTCCCACAGTTATTCCCCAGCATAAGGCAGGTTACTCACGTGTTACTCACCCGTCCGCCACTCGGGTCAAAAAGCTTCCGTCCGAAGACTTCCGCCTGATGACCCCCGTTCGACTTGCATGTGTTAAGCACGCCGCCAGCGTTCATCCTGAGCCAGGATCAAACTCTCATGTATAGATGAGAGCCTTTTGGCTCTTAATTACTTGTCTGTCCGCTTCCTCAATTCTTACTCAAAATTAAGGTCCCGTCTTTTTCGCACTGTTCAATTTTCAAGGTCCATCCGCACCTTCCTCCCGAAAGGCGCTTTGCTAGAATAACAGCCATTACATGCCTTGTCAACTGCTGTTTCCTATGAATTTGCATTTCTGAATGTATAACGGTATAAAGGCCTTAAGTTCTGGTATCAGGCCGCTTCAACCGGTATATCTTCCCTTTGATCCGGCCATGCGGCAGATTGAGCGGATTAAATCCATATGACATTTTTGTTTCACTATTTGTCCGGGCGTCCGGTTAAGCCGAAAAAGGGGCCACCTATTTTTGAGACAGCCCCTCACATTTTTATACCCTGCTCTTGAGGTAAATCAGAAGACCGGTCACCTTCTTACAAAACACTGGGAGCCGTGGTTTTGATCCTGCTGTTGACTTCTGAAAACTTGGGAAGCATCGCTCAAGACCATTTTGTACGACTGCCGCGTGAAAGACGGGATGAGTGCTGGAAAGGGTTTGAACAAGGCAAAGTGATTAACATTCGAGTTGTGCTAGCCTGTATTTTGAATTGAATCTTCACCTGGAGGCCAAGCGTGAATTTCCGAAATGGTATCAAGAGTATGCTCAGAACACCTGTACGCACGGGACTGTTCCTTCTGTTGATTGCGGCAACCACGGTCTTCCTCTTCCTTTCCCTCAACACATGGTCCACCAGCAAGGCAGTCTTGCGGGACAGCAACCAAGTATTCACGACCATCGTGACACTCAAGTATCGGGATGTGGGCGGATCAGGCGAAGGCTACCTCTCTTCGGAGACCCTGGCGGATCTGGAGGCCATCGACTTTGATGCCATTGCATCCAATAAGCATGTGAAACTCTGGCAGCCGTCCAGTGTCTCCTTCGGATCCGCCCAAGGCTTCATGTCCAAGGCAAGGAGTTCACGCTACGCTTATACGGGCGTCTTCCTGGTAACCGGTATTCGACAGTATGATGCCGAGGGATCCTACACCGGGAAGATCGTGGAGACCTTATATTCCATCAAACCTTATGAGAGCGGGCGAACCGTCTTCTTCCAAGGCAGCTTCGAAGAGCTGGGCTTTGAGCCGGATCAGGACGCCACTTATATCATTCATACGAAAAACATGAACCTTGACGGGAGCGGCCTGGCCCTACAGATCGTCCCTTTTTACAGTAGCAGAGCAGAAGACCACGGCATTGATACAGGCGCCATCAGCCCCTTCTACGAGGTCAGGCCCGACCAAGACCCTCTGACAACCGAAAGGGCCATCTATTATGAGATTGCCGCTTATTATGACGCCATGAATCGTGCGCTGCCCGTTTACAGCGTCATAGATCTCTCAGGGATCGAAGAATTTCATCAGAACTATCTTCTTCTGGAATCAGGACGCCTTTTTACAAGAGAAGAGGCGGAGGCCGGGAAGAAGCTGGCAGTGATCTCAACCACGGTGGCCAACAGGATGGAGCTGGAGCTTGGCGATGACTTGACCGTCCTTTTGCCTGAAGAGGCCGTCCCCGGCTTCTATGAGTGGGGACTGGAGCTGACCCGTGAGGAGACCTATGAGATCGTCGGTATCGTCGGCTATCATGAGAACTACCATGAGAATATCTACGTCGCCGCAGCCGCGGTCGACGCCCGGCCTGCCGGCTACGACACGGACCTGGGACAGGCAACCATTGAGAATGGAAGCACGGCAAGCTTCCTTTCAGAGATCGGGCCCTTCCTGGCCGATGATATCGTCGTCACCGCCTATGACCAGGGTTACCAGACAATGGCGGACTCCATCTCGGTCGTCCGCAAGGCCTCTATTGCCCTCTCGGTCATCACCTTCTTTCTGACCTTGGCCGTTCTCATCTTCTTCGCCTATCAGTACGCCGGTTCCCAGCGCGAGGCCGTCGGCATCATGCGCAGCTTTGGCGCTACAAAAAAGGAGAGCCGGCGCTATCTCCTTGCAGGTTCTGGCCTCATCAGTTTTGCGGCCGTTACAGGCGGGATTCTCATTGGTATGCACTATGCGGAGGACCTGGTTTCCTACGTCCTTGACTTTGTCTCTGACCTTCAGGTGGTGGACATTCGCTACAGTGACGGTTTCCATGGTCTGGTCAAGCCCTTCAGTCCGGTAATTACCCTGTCCTATGGCTTTGCCGTCGCCGTCGGCCTGGCGCTTCTGGCACTGGCGCTGGGGATGTTACTCTTTTTTGCCGAGCGGACCATAAGCGGTCATCTGATCAGTCATAGGGAGAAGGTTCATATACCCCGCCCTGTCAAGGATTCTTCGGTTGCCTTCCGGGGATCCTTCCGGCAGGCTGTCCTGGCCATCCGCAGAAGCAAGGGGCGCTCCTGGCTCACTGTATTCCTGGGGGTGACCACCCTGCTCTTCCTGGCTTCCATCCCGCAAATGCTCAATTCCTATAAGCTTGCGCGGAATGAACTCTATGAGGGAACGGTTCTGATAGGCTATGCCTCCAAGAGAGATGGACACTTCTCCGATCAATTAGTGATTCCCAATACCCAGGCGAAAATCCTGCTGGATGATGTCCAAGGCATAGAGGATGTTTCTTACAGCTACAAGACCCACTATCAATATCTGGGTATCGTCCGGCATGCAGACGGCTCCCTGGGGAATGCCGAAAGTATGCCCAACATCACGAGTTCCTACCAGTTGGAAAATGTACTGGCAGCCTTGCATTATCAGCCCAACATCGTATTCACGGATCAGGTGGGTCAGGCCCCGGAGTTCCTCTTTTCTGAATTCCTCGGCAGCTTCATGGAGGGGTGGAGCGAGGAGCGTTTCAGCAAGAGGGACTGGAACATGCTGCCGGTGATCATCCCCCACGCCATGATGAGTGCCTATGCCATTGAGTACGGGGACATCATCAGTTTCTATACCCAGGATCACTTCTACGAGGCGCACTCGCCCTCTCTCAGGTTCATGGAGGCTGAGGTTGTCGGCTCTTTTAAAGGTTTAACGGCCTGGAGTCATATCTACGCCCCGCCTCCCCTGGGGGCGCTGGAGCCCGGGAATTCATCTCTGAATGAGATTCTGAAGGAGATGGGCTTGGCCGATACGCGGCTCGAGACAGGAAGATATCGCGCTCCCTTTGGGTTCTGGAAGGATTTTACAGAGCAGCAGATTCTGGACATCAGTCTGGACAATTACTACATCTCGTCCATGGCCTTCAAGATAAGCGATCCGGCAAAGCTGACCGCAGTCCGGGATTCGCTTGAAAAGAACGGTTTTTCCGGGCCAGGATTCGACGGAAGTATCCGTGTCAGTCTTGTCCTTGAAGATTCCCAGTTTTTGGAAAAAGTCCGCTCGATTGATCAGAGGAGCTTCTATCTGGAACTGCTCTACCCGGTTCTTATTGTCCTGGTCATGCTTCTTGGTCTTCTTACAGGATTCCTGTCGGTCAGGGCCAGGCGCGAGAACATTGCCCTCATGCGAAGTCTGGGTACCAGGAAGAGCGCTATCTTCCGAACCATCTTCGGTGAACAGGCTCTCCTTCTCCTGCTGGGAAGCGGGATGGGGGCCGCCTTGTGGCTGCTTTTACGGGGACCTTCCGAACTCCAGTCAGTCAAGACCTATGCCTTTATGATGGGTTACGCCGCCAGCGCCTTCATCTCCATTATCTTGCAGAACCGTAAGTCAGCCTTAACCGTATTAAGTGAGAAAGAATAAGAGGATCAAAGTATGTGTATCATCCGCCTGGATTCAGTGCAATACAGCTATGTTAACCGCTATCAGACGGTAGAGGCACTCGAAAATGTCAGCTGCAGCTTCGAGCAGGGCAAAATCTATGCCATTATCGGAAAGAGCGGAAGCGGTAAATCCACTATGCTCTCACTCATGGCTGGTCTTGATTTGCCCAGGCAAGGTGATGTCTACTTCCGCGGTCAATCCACCCGTGACCTCGATCTTGATCAGTACCGCCGCGACCAGGTTGCCATCATTTACCAGAGCTTCCGCCTCTTTCCACTGCTCACAGCCCTTGAGAATGTCATGTATCCGATGGAACTTCACGGGATCAAGCCGCGTGTTGCCAAAGAGCGTGCCCAAGACTACATTCGCAGCGTATATCTGGGTAAAGACGAGTTTAACCGCTTCCCCTCCATGCTCTCGGGCGGCGAACAACAGCGCATTGCCATCGCCCGCGCCCTGGCCATGGATACCGACCTGATTCTTGCGGACGAGCCGTCAGGCAACCTGGATTCGGCGACAGCCCGGTCCATTATTGAACTGCTCGCTGACCTTGCCCACCAACAGAACTACTGTGTCGCAATTGTGACCCATGACCGTGAAATCATGGATATGGTGGATGTGACCTACCAGATGCGTGATGGGGTGCTCCTGCAGGATGAGTGACGCGGGGCAAGGTCCTGGATACGCAAAGTTTTTATAGATCAGTTGGTACGGATGGCTTTGCAGAGGGCTTCGGGACACACAGGTCAAATCACCCTGTTTTTCCGGATAATAAAAAAAGGGGCTGCCTCTTAGCACTTAACAGTGTTTTGAGACAGCCTCTTTTGGTTACACCAGTCCACCTGGACCATGCGTTCCCTCTCAGCGGTCCGCCTTTTTCATTTCCTCTTCCAGCTGTTCGGCCAGCTTCATTTCATAAGACCGCTTCTTGTTCCAATAGCGTTCTTTTCGTCCCTGCAGCTTCTGCATGAGGGCGACCAGGCCGATCAGGGCCGCCACGACGACGATCAGTCCAAGAAAATAATAAACTTTATCAATCATTATTTAACCAGGGCCTCCATCTCGTCCAGGGAGCGCTCAAAAGCGTCAAGCGCACCGACAATGGTCTCAGCCCGGGTCATGTCGACGCCTGCCTTTTTCAATACATCGATGGGCCAGTCAGAAGAGCCCGAGGACAGGAAACCCAGGTAGCGGTCGACAGCCGGCTGCCCCTCCTTGAGGATGGTTTGGGCGAAGGCGGTGGCCGCCGCAAAGCCGGTCGCGTATTGGAAGACGTAGAAGTTGTAGTAAAAGTGTGGGATCCTGGCCCATTCGTTGGCGATATCGGGATCGAAGGTCAGGGCCTCGCCGTAGTACTTCTTGTTAAGTTCGCCGTACTGCTCACTCAGAAATTCAGCTGTCAGCGCAGTGCCGGACTCATCCGCCTCATGGATCAGGTGTTCGTACTCAGCGAACTGGGTCTGGCGAAAGACCGTACCCTTGAAGCCGTCCAGATAGTGATTGATAACGGCGGCCCGCATCTTGTCATCATCGGCTGTCTTCAAAAGATAGTCGGTCAGGAGCACCTCATTGCAGGTTGAGGCGATTTCCGCAAGGAAGATAGGATAATCCCCGTATTGGAAGGGTTGGGACTTGCGGGTGAAATAGGAGTGCAGGCTGTGGCCCAGTTCATGCGCAAGGGTATAAAGATTGTCCAGGGTGCCCTGCCAGCTGATCAGGATAAAGGGATTGGTGCTGTAGGAACCGCCTGAATAGGCGCCCGACCGCTTGCCGGTATTGACGGCCCAGTCGATCCAGCGCTCTTCAAAGGCCTGCTTCAAAATGGCGACGTATTCATCTCCGAGCGGAGTCAGCGCTTCCAAAAGGATCTCTTTGGCCTGATCAAAGGAGTAGTGCGAGTCGA
Organism: Fastidiosipila sp.; assembly: GCA_012511175.1. NCBI lineage: Bacteria > Bacillati > Bacillota > Clostridia > Eubacteriales > Oscillospiraceae > Fastidiosipila > Fastidiosipila sp. The sequence continues at coordinate 6,023 of JAAZGO010000016.1, forward strand.
CCTCATCGACCAGCGACACGTACAGGTCATAGGAGTGGAGCTCCTCCACCCCCAGGATTTTTTTGCGCATCTTCACATAACGGTGCAAGAGAGGGAGGCGCTGATGGACGGCCTCGATCAGGCTGTCATAGACCGATTCGGGGATGGCATTCCTGAAGAGCGACGCCTCACGCCCCGATTTGAAGCCTCTGATGTTTTTGTTGTAGGTGTTAACACGGACGGCGTTGGACAACGTGGTGGCACAGGTATTTCGAAACTGGCCGAAGGTCTTGTACATGCTGGCGAAGGCCTGGCGGCGCACCTGCGGGTCACGGTTTTCCAGATAAAGGCTGTAATTGGCGTGGGACATCTCCAGGGTTTCACCCTTTTCATCCACGATGGGATCAAAGGTCATGTCGGCATTGGACAGAATGCCGTAAATCTCGTCCGGACTCTCGAAGATTTGGCTGGCCCGGGCCAGGAGTGCCTCCTCCGCGGGTGACAGCTGGTACTTTTTCTCCCGGAAGATCTTGTCAAAGAAGTGGCGATAATGCGACAGCTCCGGCTTTTCATCCATAAAACCATGGATCGTTTCCTCCGGAATATTGGCAAGTTCCGGCTCAAACCAGGCGCCTTCCCCCATGAGGGTTGCCATCAGGGCGCCAAGGCGGCCTTTCATCGCCATGAAAGCGGGATCTGCTGTATCCTCATCGCTGCGATGAAAGGCGTAGGTTGCCAGCCGCATCACCTGATCGGTCAGGGATTCCCTCAGCTTGATGGCGTCAAACAAAGTCTGGGCGGACTCGGAGAGCCTGCCGGCATGTTTTTTCACTTCATCTTTTTTGCTTGCCAGATCGGCGAAGGAAGCTTCCCATTCTTCCGTTCCGGCAAAGACAGTGGTCATGTCCCAGCATTGATCAATGGGAACTTCAGAACGTTTCAGCTGCTTTTTTGTTTTTCCCTTGGCTGCGTCATTCCTTTTCATTTCATAAGCCATTTTTTTCTCCTGACTTCTTCTCTGCCACGTCCCCCTCATGGCCATCTTCGCTGGCCAGGGGTTCATCATTCAAATCCTCAGGCAAGGGGACGCCGTTGACTGTCTCGTGCTCCTGATCGTCCTCGCCGGTCACGATGGACATATCGACCACCAGGCCTTCGCGGCTCCGCATCAGGGTAACTCCTGAGGTATTGCGCCCTAAAACAGGGATTTCGCTTGCCCTGAAGCGGATGATGATCCCCAGATCGTTGATCAGAAGGACGTCATCCGTATCGTTGACCTGGGCCACGCCGACCAGTTTGCCCGTCCGCTTGGTTGTCCGGTAGGTGATCAGGCCTTTGCCGGCCCTGTTTTGCGGCCGGTAGTCGGACATCCTGGATCGCTTTCCGAAGCCATTTTCGGTCACCACCAGGAGGGTATCGTCGGAATAGGTGGCGATCATGCCGATGACTTCATCATCCTTGCCCAGCTTGATGCCCCGGACCCCCATGGTATTCCGGCCGGTGGCGCGGACCGAGGATTCGGGAAAGCGGATGGACATGCCTTTGCGTGTCACCAGAATAATGTCGTGGTCGTCATCGGACAGCCTGACATTGACCAGCCGGTCATCCTCCCGCAGATTGATGGCGATCAGGCCCCGCTTGTGAATGTTCTGGTAATCGGCCAGGGCTGTCTTCTTGACCATGCCCCTGGAGGTTGCGGTAACCAGGTAGCCGCCCTGGTCGAATGAATCAATCCGGATCAGGGTACGGACCTTTTCTCCGGGATCCAGGTGCAGGAGGTTGACAATGGCCATGCCCCGCGCCATACGGCCTGATTCAGGGACCTGATAGCCCTTCAGCCGGTAGCATTTGCCAAAGTCGGTAAAGAACAAAAGCGTCTGGTGAGTCGAAGTAATGATAATGGTATCGACAAAGTCATCTTCACGCGGCTGCATGGCTGTGATGCCCCGGCCGCCCCTGTGTTGGGCGCTGTAAACATCGACCGGCATCCGCTTGATGTAGCCGGCGTGTGTCATGGCAATGACCACCTGCTCCTCCTCGATCAGCTCCTCATCATCGATCTCATATTCGCCGGCAGGGATAATCTCGGTGCGGCGCTCGTCGCCATAGCGGGCTGCGATGGCCCGCAATTCCTCCTTCATGACATCGTGCAGAAGCTCCCGGTCACCCAGGATGCGGCGGAAACCCCGGATTTTCTCCGTCAGGTCCTGATGCTCCGCCAAGAGTTTCTCCCGCTCCAAGCCTGACAGCCGCCCCAGCCGCATGTCGACCACATGCTGAGCCTGTTTTTCGGAAAACTCAAAACGTCCGCAAAGCCGGCTTTTGGCCTCTTCTTCGTCTTTTGAGGAGCGGATGATGCTGATCACTTCATCGATATGGTCGATGGCCAGCTGAAGTCCTTCCACCAGATGGAGACGGGCCTCAGCCTTTTCCAGGTCGAAGGTAATCCTGCGGGTGATAACCTCCCGCTGGTGGCAGATGTAATGCTCCAGCATTTCTTTCAGGCTGAGCTGCAGAGGCACGTATTTCCCCTCGTCTGGAACCAGAGCCAGCATGTTGGCACCGAAGGTGTCCTGCAGCTGGGTATGGCGGTAGAGCTGGTTGAGAACCACAATAGGGGTCGCATCCCGCCGCAGTTCCACCACAATGCGGATGGCATCGTGGCGGTCCGACTCATCACGGACATCGGAGATGCCCTCGATCCGCTTGTCCTTGACCAGCTCGGCGATCCGTTCAATCAGGCGGGCTTTGTTGACCATGTAGGGAAGGGAACGGATCACGATCCGGTAGCGGTTGCCCGACGTTTCTTCGATATCAGCATGGCCGCGCACTACAATCCGGCCCCTGCCCCGCCGGTAAGCCGAGCGCGAACCGGAAATCCCCATGATCTGTCCGCCTGTTGGAAAGTCCGGGGCTGGAATGTAATCCATTAAATCGTCCGTGGTCATCTCCGGATCGTCGATGAGATGAATGGTTCCCTCGATGACTTCCCCAAGATTATGGGGAGGAATATTGGTTACCATGCCAACAGCGATGCCGGTTGAGCCGGAAACCAGCAAGTTGGGAAAACCCGCGGGCAGCACCGTTGGTTCTTCAAAGCGGTCATCGTAGTTTGGCTGGAAGTCGACCGTATCTTTGTTAAGATCCGCCATCATCTCCGTGCCCAAGCGGGTCAGCCGGGCTTCCGTGTAGCGGTAGGCCGCGGGGGGGTCGCCGTCACGCGAGCCGAAGTTGCCGTGGCCGTCGATCAGGGGATGCCGCATGGAAAAGTCCTGGGCCAGCCGGACAAGAGCATCGTAGACACTCTGGTCTCCGTGGGGGTGGAAACGCCCCAGGACATCGCCGATGGTAGTCGCGCTCTTGCGGTGCGGCTTATCCCAGGTGAAACCCTGGGTATACATGGAATAGAGGATTCGCCGGTGGACGGGTTTCAACCCGTCACGCACATCCGGCAGGGCACGGTCGGAGATCACGCTCATGGCGTAATCGATGAAGGATTTTTTCATTTCTTCGTCGAGATCGACGGGTATGACCAGATTGTCCGGATTTTGAAAGGCCTCATCCACGGCCGCTTCACGCATTTTATAATGATTGGTATTGTTTGGCTCCAAGGCCATTTGTCCCTCCCTGCCGGCCGGATTGTATCGATCGGAATTACTTGAATTTCAGTAGGATTTTGTCCCCTTAATTTTACCACAGGCCGGCTCTTCCCGCTTAGCTGGCGCATGGGGCAGTCCGGTTGGAATGACTGTGTCTTTAATCAGTGGATTTTTATAGGGGCCTCTTTCGGATGACTGCCATCCGTCTGGGAAAGGAAGGAGGGGTCGGGCCGGTTTTTCGGATCAAAACCAGGGATCGGGGCCTGTTCAGACCCGGCAGCCGGTAGGTGACAAGAGGATCGGGAGTGCCCCCGAGCAGAGCCATGGCCCGCTTGGCTGATTCTTTTTCATCATCCTCACCCTTCATGGCAATCAGTTTCCCACCCGATTTGACGAAGGGAAGGCAGAGTTCCAGCAGGATAGGCAGGGTGGTGACAGCTCGTGCGACTGCCAGATCAAACTGTTCCCGAAAGGCCGGCAAACGTCCAAGCTCTTCAGCCCTGCCCTGGACGGCTGTCACCTGATCAAGCCGGAGTTGCTCGATCACATCTTTTAGAAATTTGATCTTTTTCAAGGTGGCATCAACCAGGGTCACCTGAAGGTCGGGCCTGACGAGAGCAAGCGCCATTCCGGGAAAGCCGGCGCCCGTTCCAATGTCGATCACGCGTGCGTTTTTGGGAATGCAGGCGGACAGCTGCCAGCTGTCTTCAAAATGGAGGGAGGCGATCGCTGCATCCTCCGTGATGGAGGTCAGATTCATCTTCTGGTTGGCCATTTTCAGAAGTTGGATGTAATGGGCCGTCTGCTCAAGGGCATCCCCCGGCAAATCGATTCCCGCTCTTTTTGCAGCTTCTGCGATCAGATTTCTATCCATTTTGTCCCTGCATGCCCTTTTGCTGTTCCAGCCAGACCAAAAGGACCTGGATGTCGGCGGGGGAGACACCGGAGACGCGGCTGGCCTGGCCTACGGAGACCGGCCGCCGCTCTGACAGTTTTTGCCGTGCCTCCAGCCGCAGACCCCTGATTGATTCGTAGCGGATGTGGCCGGGAAGTTTTTTGTCCTCCAGTTTCCGGAAACGTTCCACCCGGTCATGCTCCAGGCGGATGTAGCCCTCGTAATGGATTTGGATCTCGACGGCTTCTCTGACTGATGAGGGCAGTTGTGGCCTGTCTGGATCCAGGGGGGCCAGAGCAGCATAAGTCAATTCAGGCCTTTTCAACAGATCATAGAGCCTGGTGGTCCGCTTGAGAGGGGTGCTCCCCATTTCCTCCAGCAGCTGATCCGATGTGATTGTTTTTTTGACCGGGGTATCCAGGAGCCTTTTTTTCTCCTGTTCGATGGCTTCCTGTTTTTCCTGAAACTTCCGCCAGCGTTCCTGACTGATCAGGCCTATTTGGTAACCAATCGGCGTCAGCCGGGCGTCGGCATTATCCTGGCGGAGAATCAGGCGGTATTCAGCCCGGGAGGTCATGAGTCGGTAGGGTTCATTGGTACCCTTGGTCACCAGATCGTCAATCAGAACCCCGATGTATCCCTCGGACCGGTCGATGACGATCGGTTCCCGTCCCTCCAGTTTCCTTGCGGCATTGATGCCCGCCATCAGGCCTTGGGCGGCCGCTTCCTCATAACCTGACGAACCGTTGATCTGGCCGGCCAGGAACAGGCCGTCAATGCCCTTGACTTCCAAGGACAGATTTAAAATGGTCGGGTCAACGCAGAGGTACTCGATGGCATAGGCGGGCCTCATCATCTCCGCTTTTTCCATGCCCGGTACGGTCTCCAGCATACCCCGTTGCACATCCTCCGGCATGGAGGTGGAAAGACCCGAGGCATACATTTCCTCAGTGTCCAAACCGGTTGGCTCCAAGAAGACATGATGCCTTTCGTGCTGGGGGAATTTGACAAACTTGTCTTCGATGGAGGGACAGTAACGGGGGCCCACCCCCTCAATGAGACCTGAGTAGAGGGGAGAGCGATCCATGTTATCTGTGAGGAGTTTCTTTGTTTCAGCCGTAGTCCAGGTGATGTAGCAGGGCAGCTCGGCAGCCGGAGCCCATTCGGGGTCATCTTCGTGTTCAAAGGAGAAAGGCCGGGCCACCCGGTCCGCAGCCTGCAATTCCATGCGAATGAGATCCAGGCTTCTTTTATGAAAACGCCCGGGCGTCCCCGTCTTGAAACGTCGGGTGGGAAGGCCAAGGGCTGTCAGGGCCTCGCCCAGGCCAACAGCGGGACTTAACTGGTCGGGCCCCGAGCTTCGGACGGAATCTCCGATGATGACGCGCCCGTCAAGGAAAGTACCGGGGCAAAGGATGACACAGGGAGCCTGGTAAAGTGAACCGGTGGCGGTGATTACACCTTCCATATGGTTTTCTTCCGCCATGAGGCCGGTGACCTCCTGCTGAATCAGCATGAGATTGGGCTCTCCTTCCAGCACCTGCTTCATTCCCCGCTGGTAGCCGGTCCGGTCCATCTGCGCCCGCGGAGACATAACCGCGGGGCCCTTGGTCGCATTCAGCATGCGGAACTGAATCATATGAAGATCAGCCAGGCGGCCCATCTCTCCACCCAGGGCATCGATCTCCCGCACCATCTGCCCCTTGGCCGTACCGCCGATATTGGGATTGCAGGGGAGATTGGCCAGGCTGTCCAAGGTCATGGTGAAAAGGATGACCCGCCGGCCCAGTCTGGCGGCCGCCAGCGCCGCCTCACAGCCAGCGTGCCCTGCGCCGACCACGATGATATCGGCCTGGCCAGCGGCAAAAGCGCCCGGCTTTCGTGATTCCTGCAAGAATGAAACCACGCGGACTCCTCTACTTCCCGATACAGAAGCGGCCGAAGATTTCCTCGATCAAAGTTTCAGACACGTCATCGCCCGTGATGGCGGAAAGCTCAGTCAAGGCTTCCTTGAGCGTGATGGCGATCAGATCGAAGGACAGACCTTTTTCCAGATCCTGCTTTGCCTGTTCGACCAGATTCACCGCCTGGTCGATGGCTGCCTTGTGGCGTGCATGAGTCAGGATCTCATGACTTTCACCCTCACCTATCGGCCCGGCTGGTCTTTTTTCTCTCCTTTTATCCGCTTTCAGGCCCCCTTCTTCGATGAATCCGACCAGAACCGCCCGGAGTCTTTCAAGATCCTCTTCCTGCCTTTGTGACCAGGCCAGGACAGGCGTTTGTGGGAAGTGTTCGGCCGCGTAGGCGGCGGGGTCCTCTTCAGGGGGCAGGGAGGGGCGAAGATCGTCTTTACCCAGGATTAGAAGAAGCGGCTGGCCCTCTTCAATCAGGCTCCTGATCCGCGCTTCCTCCTTTTGCCGGATGGCCGGTTCAGGCAGGGGAGGCGACAGGACCCAAAGGATCAGGTCTGCCTCCTCCAAGGCTCTTTCCGCGCGCGCGATTCCCTCGCGCTCAATGGGATCATGACTTTCATGGGTCAGGCCCGCCGTGTCAGTCAGATGGATCAGGTAGCCGTCGAGGGTCAGGTCGATTTCAACCGTGTCGCGTGTCGTTCCCGGAATAGGGCTGACGATGGCCCGGTCCCGGCCGGCCAGGGCATTGAGAATGGATGATTTGCCCACATTGGGGCTGCCCGCGATCACCACAGCCAGGCCTTCCCGGATGACCCGTCCGCTGACAAAGGTATCGGACAGCCTGCCAAGTTCATCTGCCGCCTCCCTGAGTTCCAGAATCAGGGCAGCCCGGTCCTGGGAGCGCTCTTCCTCTTCATCCCAGTTAAGCAGCATTTCCAGATGGGCCAGGGCTCCGTAAAGCTGATCGACTCGTTTTCTCACCGTCCGCGAGATGCCACCCCGAAGCTGGCGGAAGGCCACCTGGGCCTGTCGTTCGGCCTGGGCCCCGATCAGATCCATGACAGCCTCAGCCGATGACAGGTCCATCTTGCCGTTGATGAAGGCGCGTCGGGTGAACTCGCCCGGCCCTGCCGGCCGGCACCCTGCCGCGACTGCGCTGTCCAGGATGGCCTGACGGACAGCCCGTCCTCCGTGGCAGGAAACTTCGTAAAGATCCTCGCCTGTGTAAGAATGGGGCGCTCTAAAGCAGGCCAGGACCACCTCATCGATACCGCCCCAGATCCCGGGTGCCAAGGTATAGCCTTGCATCAGGGAAGGACGTACAGGTGACTCTCCGTAGGGCACAAAAAGCCGGTCGCAAATAGAGCCGGCCTGCGGTCCTGAAATACGAAACACCGCCAAGCCGCTCACACCCGGCGGTGTTGAAAATGCCGCGATCGTGTCCATGTCAGACCGATTCATGGCTCCTTCATCCCAGGATCTCCAGGCCGGCTGTGGGGGAGATCACCACATAACGTCGGGGTTCGGCGCCTTCGCTATAGGTTGTGATGCCCTCGGTATCCCGAAGCGTCAGGTGGACAATCCGTCTTTCAGCGGCACTCATGGGTTTCAGTCTGGATTCACGGCCTGTATCAAGGACCCGTTCCGCCATCCGCCTGGCCTGGTGCTGAATGCGCTGTTCGCGGCGGGTGCGGTAGCCCGCCACATCGACCATGACGCGAAGGTGCTCGTCCACGAAGCGGTTGGCCACAATGTTGGAAAGGTACTGGATGGCATCAAGTGTTTCGCCGTGGCGGCCGATGGCCACCCCGCAATCGCTTCCCGAGATCTCAATGTGTAAACTCCCGTCTTCGCCAAGATAGGATTCAATCCGTCCGTGGATGCCGATGCCCGACAAAATGGCTTCGATATAATCGAGTACTGCGTTCTCGGCGGAAACAAAACCGCGCTCCTGGTCGGCCACCTTCCATCCCTGGTCTTCTTCGTCTTCTTCGTCCAGGTAAGGGATGGGCTCGGAAATTTTCTCTTCCTTTTTGACCCGCTTCCGACCGGCCGGCAGGTGGTTTTCGTCCACCGTGACCCTGACGTGGGCAGGCCGCCGGCCAAAACCCAGCAAGCCACCCGTTTCTCCTTCATCAAGGACTTCAATCAGCGCAAAATCCTCACTGACTGCAAGTTCCTCCAATGCTTGACTGATCGCTTCTTCGACCGTCCTGCCCGTCTTTTCAATGGTGCGTTCCATGCAAGTAGCCTCCTCACGCACGAACCCCGGAATCCATCCGGTCCGAAGTTATCCGAATCGCGGCCATGCCGCGGTTAATCTCGGGTTCAATCATCCTTTTTGCTTCTCAGGCGCTCAAAAAAGGCCTTGAATCCACCGCTCTTTTCAGGGCTCTCAATGGAAGATCCCCCCGGGCGCGACCGGTCAAAAACGGCCTGTTCCGCCGCGTGGGCCAGGCGGATCGGCTTGACGTAATACTGGTAACCGAGGGCGGATTGAATCAGGTACATAACATTTTGGAAGAGCCAGTAAAGGCACATGGACGCAGGCATGCTGAACATGGTGAAGAGCATGATGAGCGGCATAAAAAGGTTCATGCCCTTCATCATGCCGGCACCCGGATCCGGATCCTGGCCCCGCTTGGCTGGATTGGCCTTTTCCCGCTGTTTCTCTTCCTTGGTTTTTTCCGGTCTGGCTGTGCTCTTGCGCATGATCCTCATCTGGAAAAAATAGGTCAGCATGGTGATAATGATGAGCAGCACCAGAGGCAGCTGGATTTGCCATTGAGACCCAAACCATTGGAGCGGGTTGTAAGAAGGCGTCATGCCCAAATCCATCCCGAGAAATTTCGTATCGATGAACTGAGGCAGGCGGATCCAGCCATTCGAAACGGACTGCTGAAGCGCGCTCCCCGAGGCATTCAAGCCATTCAAGACCGGAATATCCATGGATGCCACGTTTTTGACCTGGGCGGCTGTCATCAGGCCCTTGTCTCCAAGCATGTTGGCGATCTTGTAGATATTCTGCATATCGACGCTGCTGATGAATCGCAAAGGTGCCCTGAAAATGTAAATAATGGGCCAGATGACCACCAGTTGGAGCAGGGTCGGCAGGCAGCCGGACATCATGGAAATGCCGTTTTCCTTGTAGAGCTGCTGCGTCAGTTCGTTCACCCTGGCCTGATCCTTGCCGTACCGCCGCTTGATTTCATTCACCTCCGGCTGCAGCATCTGCTGGCGCAAGGTGCTGCGCTGGCTCCTGAGGCCCAGCGGCATCAGAACCAGCCTGATCAGGATGGTAAAAAGAATGATCACCAGCCCGTAACTGTTCAGCCAGGTGTAGAGGGTTCCCAGCACCAGCCCGAACAAACTGTAAAGGGGATCCAGTAAACCGAGCTGGACCGTTATCAATGATGCCATTTGTCTCTTTCCTTAACTCAGCGGTTCAGCCGGCCGCCGTTTTCAAGCGGCAGGTCCCTGCTGTGACCGCATATTTTTTTATCCGGGACGGGATCGTACCCGCCTTTGCATAGCGGCTGACAGCGCATGATGCGCCAAAGGGAAAGCCCCGCCCCTTTGACCGCTCCGTGAATTCTGACTGCTTCCTGAGCATAAGCTGAGCAGGTGGGGTTAAAACGACAGCACGCCGGGTGGGCGGGGGATAGATACCGTTGGTAAAAGGAGATCAAGGTAAGAAGCCCCGACGCCGCAAAGGAAGGCCTTTCATCACCTCGATGGCCTGTCCCCCCTGCCTTGAAATTTTCTTTATTCGCTTTCACCTGCGGAGCTGCCGTTATTTTCTTCTGTTTCCGGTCTTTCCTGCCCGGCGCCGGAATCGATGATGAGCCGGCCCATGGCGCCGGCCAGGATAAGCAGTGCCGGCTCATCTTCCGGGTTCCATCTCGCCGTCACGATCAGGTCATAGCCCGGATGCAGCTTAACACGGCTCAATCTGAAAGATTCGCGCAAAAGCCTCTTTGCCCGGTTGCGCGGTACTGCCCCCCTGATGGCGCGGCTGACCGTAAAGCCGATCCGCGGCGCCTGCCGGGCATAGCCCCCGCGATGGCGGAAAGCGTGCAGACCCAGGAAGCTGTTCCTGTGATAAACACCGCGATGGTAGACGCGGGAGAAATCTCGGTTTCGCTTCAGTCTGTCCGCAACCGCCACCTTCCCGGACCCCGTGTCAGGACGAGAGCTTCTTTCGGCCCTTGAGCCGGCGCCGTTTCAAGACGGAGCGTCCGGCTGCCGTTGCCATTCTTTTTCTAAAACCGTGAACGCGGGAACGTTTCCTGCGCTTCGGTTGATAGGTCCGTTTCATTGGTTCCCCCCAATAATCGTTTTATCTCGACTTAAAAACACGGCGGTCTTATCTTTGGTCTGCCTAAAGGGCACAACGAACGAATTATACCGAATAGGCTGCCTGCCCGTCAATCAGGCAAACAGTCCCTCCCTTTCCTTCACGCTTCCAAAGACCGTTCAGCCGCTTCAACTACATGCTGCATCAGGATGGTAGTCGTGACGGATCCGACGCCGCGGGGCACCGGTGTAATGTTGGCAACAATCGGTTCCACCTCTTCAAAGGCCACATCCCCGACGAACTTTCCGTCTTCTTTCTCATTCATCCCGATATCAATGACTGTCTGGCCAGGCGCGACCATGTCGGCCCGAACCATTTCAGCCTTGCCGGCACAGGCAATAATCAGGTCACTTTCACGGGTGACGGCAGCCAGGTCCACCGTCCGCGTATGGCAGATGGTCACCGTCGCATGCTCGGCCAAAAGCATCATGGCCACGGGTTTACCGATGACCAGGCTGCGGCCGATGACTGCCGTCCTGGCCCCCTTGATGGGGATCCGGTTGTGTTTGAGCATGGCAAGTGTCGCCTCGGCCGTACAGGGGGCAAAACCCGTCCTCGAACCGGTGAAGACACCGGCCATGGAGGCCGAGCTGATCCCGTCCACATCTTTTTCAGGGCGGAGGGTGTCACAGATCGCTTCTTCATCAAGATGTCCGGGGAGCGGTCTGAAGAGGAGGCAGCCATGAACCTGGTCATCTTGATTGATTTTTTCAATCTCATGAATGAGGGTTTCCTGGCTGACATCCTCGGGAAGCACCCGGACAATGACGCGGACACCGATCTTTTCGGCCCGTTTCAGGGCCCCGCGTTCATAGTAGATATCATCGCCTTTCTCACCGACACGAACGATGGCAAGGGTTGGTTCGACCCCCGCTCTTCGCAATTCAACCACGCGCCCGATCAGTTGCTCCGTCATTTGGTCCGCAACATCCTTGCCGAGCAAAATATTTGCCATGCTATTTCTCCTTTTTCCAGACTTTTTCGCGTATTTAGTCCATTCTAGCATGAAAAAGCACCGCCGTTCATCTCTGAACGGCGGTGGCCTGTCAGGGCAAGAGCCTTGGAATTATTCGCTTTCCAGAACCTTTTCTTCTTCTCTTCCAGCGTCCGGCATTCGCCTGCCGACCACCAGATGTCCCAGGCCGGTGTCAAGATCGATTTCGGCTGTATCCCCTTTGGAAACCGTGCCATCAAGCAGGGCTTCCGAGAAGCGGTCCTCGACTTCAGTCTGAATCAAGCGGCGGAGCGGGCGGGCTCCATATTGAGGTTCATATCCTTTTTCAGCCAGCCAGTCTTTGGCCCGGCCGGTCACATCGGTCATCAGGCCGATGTCTGCAATCCGGGCAGACAGGCGGTTGATCATGATGTCAACGATCTTCCGCATGGTCGGACGATCCAGCATCCTGAAGAAGATGATCTCGTCAACCCGATTGATAAATTCAGGCGAAAAGGCGCGGTGGAGCTCTTCCATGACCAGATCCCTGGCTTCCTGGTAGGTCTTGCCGCCATAGATCTCTTCTTCCTTGTGATCCGCATCTTCTTGATCTTCATGTTCAAAGGCAAAGCCAATCCTCCGGCCCTCGGGGCCCACAAGCAGGCGTGCCCCGATATTGGAGGTCATGATAAGGATGGTGTTCTTGAAGTCGACGGTCCGGCCCTGGCCATCTGTCAGCCTGCCGTCCTCCAGGATTTGGAGCATGGCATTGAGCACATCAGGGTGGGCTTTTTCGATCTCGTCAAAAAGGACTACCGAGTAAGGCCTGCGCCGGACTTTTTCCGTCAGCTGGCCGCCTTCGTCGTAACCGACGTAGCCGGGCGGGGCGCCGATCAGCTTGGACACATCGAATTTTTCCATGTACTCCGACATGTCGATGCGGACCAGGGCATTCTCATTGCCGAACATGGTTTCTGCCAAAGCCTTGGCCAGCTCCGTCTTTCCAACACCGGTTGTCCCGAGGAAAATGAAGGAACCTGTCGGCCGGAAGGGATCCTTCAGTCCCAGTCTGCCCCGCCGGATGGCCTTGGCCACGGCCGTGACCGCTTCGTCCTGCCCCAGAACACGTTTTTTCAATTCATCCTCCAGGCGGCGGAGCCGCTCGCTGTCATCCTCAGTCAGGCTCCTGACGGGGATGCTGGTCCAGCTGGACACAATATCGGCGATCATGTCGGCAGTCAAAACCGGCCAGTCCTCACGGCTGGTGTCCAGGCTGCAATCGTGGAGCTCCTTAAGGCGCTCCGTCAATTCATCTTCCTGGACCTTGAGATCAGCGGCCCTTTCAAATTCCTCGTCCTTGACGGCTTTTTCCTTTTCCTCGATCACGGCATCAAGTTTCTCCCGCAGCTGCCGGATCTCATCCGAACCTCCCTCGAGATTGATCCTCAAGCGTGAGGCAGCCTCATCGATCAGGTCGATGGCCTTATCAGGCAAAAACCGGTCCGTGATGTAGCGGGTTGACAGCTGAACGGCTGCCTCAACCGCCTCGTCCGATATACGGACTCTGTGGTGACACTCATAGTGGGGACGCAGGCCGTACAAAATCTCAACTGTATCCTCCTCGCCCGGTTCACTGACCATGACGGGCTGGAACCGGCGTTCCAGCGCTGCATCCTTTTCGATGTGCTTGCGGTATTCGTCCAGAGTGGTCGCCCCAATCACCTGGACCTCGCCCCTGGCCAGCATGGGTTTGAGGATGTTGGAAGCGTCCATGGCACCCTCGGACGCCCCTGCTCCGATAATGGTATGGAGCTCATCGATGAAGAGAATGATGTTGCCGGCCTCCACCGCCTCATCGATGCCCTTCTTCAGGCGCTCCTCAAATTCGCCCCTGTATTTCGATCCGGCCAGCATACCGCTGAGATCGAGCGAAATAAGGCGTTTGCCCCGCAGGAGGTCGGGCACTTCATCCGAAACGATTTTTTGAGCCAGACCTTCCGTAATTGCAGTTTTACCAACACCCGGCTCACCGATCAGAACTGGATTGTTCTTGGTCCGGCGGCAGAGAATCTGTTCGATCCGCCGGATCTCCTCCTCCCGACCGATGATGGGGTCAAAACGGTCTTCTGCCGCCATCCGGGTCAGGTCGCGGCTGAATTTGTCCAGGTTGGGCGTATCGGAGTCCTTTGTCTCCCGGTCCGTCCGCACCGATTCGGGACCTCTTCCCTGACCCTGCGGAAACGTTCCCTCCTGGCTGGCGTCCGACAGCCTGCTGTAAAACTGCCTGGGTGATATGCCGACTCCCTCCAGGATCCGGACGGCCACACTGTCACCTTCCCGCAAAATCCCCATCAGCAGGTGCTCGGGTTCAATGACGCCGCTTTGCGTCCGTCCTTCTGCCTCCTTGGCGGCAAGGTTGACAACCAGGCGTGTCCGGGGCGTCATCATGCCGATAATCTGATTGCCGTCAATCTGTTCTGCCTGCTCCGGCGAAACATCGACTGGCTGCTTTTGGTTGAGGACAGCCAGATGCCGGTTGATGGTCTGCGCGTCCAGTCCGGCCTGGGCCAGCAGGTCGCTGGCGGTGCCGGCGCGTTCGGCGATGATGCCTGCAAGCAGGTGCTCCGTTCCGATGTAGCCTGTCTCAAAGGATCGGGCCGTCACCCAGGCCGATCCCAGTGCCTCCCCGGATCTTCTTGAAAAACGTATCATCATTTTTTTATCCCCCGTAAACTAAGATTTCTTGCTAAGCTCGTTTTTCCAGCAGCGCCTGCCGGATAAGGGCAGCCCGCGCCTGATCCCTCTCCCTTTCATCCATAGGTTTACCGGCTCCCTGCTGGATGGCGCCTTCTCCTGTTTCAGTCATCAGTGACTGGATCAGGCCATAGTCCGGCATGCCCTCAAGTCCCAATTCCCTGCCCAGCCGGACAAGGGAAAGGAGTTTCATGGCTTCCTGGGATGTCATCAGGCGGGCTTGGGTTAGAAGACCCATGGCCCGGCCGACTTCATCCTCCAAAGCGGCAGGATCACGGTCATAGAGCATCCGCCTGGTTTTCCGCTCTTCCCGGGCCAGGTCAATGACAAGCCGGCCCAGATCGGTCAGAATGCTTTCTGCCGTGACACCCAGGGTGACCTGGTTGGACAGCTGGATCATATCGGCCCTGGCATCGGTCCCCTCACCTTCCGCCCCCCTCAGGACAAAACCCGCCTTAGAGAGTTTTTCCGCCAGGGGCCGGATGACCCCGGACCGGATCAGGCCCGGGACATGGAGCATGACAGAAGCCCGCATGCCGGTTCCGGTATTGGTCGGGCAAGCAGTCAAGTAACCCAGGCGCTCATTTTTCGCGAAAGGCAGCCGGCTTTCCAGCGAGGCGGCGCATTGGCTGACCGTGTCTGCAGTTTCGTCCAGGCGGAGCCCCGCGCTGACCGCGTAAAGTCGCAGGTGGTCTTCCTCGTTGACCAGGATGCCCGATGCTTCTCCCGGAAAAAGAAGCAGGGCTTTGCCTTTCTTGCCAACCAGCATCCCCCGGCTGATGATCCGCCGTTCGGCCAGGGCCAGGGATTCAATGGCCCCCAACCCCTCCAGCTCAACAATGAGTGGTTTTTCACCCGAAGTCAGGCAGAGGGCCCGGAAGGCTTCAATCACTTTACCCTTGACATAGTCCAGCTCGTCCGCTTTCAGCCGCCAGGGAAAAGGCGTATTCGCCAGGTTTCTGGCCAACCTGACGCGGGTGGAGATGACCACATCACTGACAGGACCCTCTTCCAGGTACCAGGCCATCAGTCTTCGCCTTCTTTCTGCGCTTCATGCGCCCGGATCCGGTCTCTGATTTTGGCAGCTTCTTCATAAGCTTCATCCTCGATGGCCCGGGCGAGTTTTTTTCGCAGATCCGTGACCTCTGCCGGCAGGTCTTCTTTTTCCATAGGCTCGATGTGACGGGTATGACCCTGTACCCGCCGGAAAACAGGTTCCAGCACCGCGGCAAAAGTGTCGTAGCATTGCCCGCAGCCCAATAAACCGCTTTCCCTCAACTCGCGCTCAGTTTCTCCGCAGGAGGGACATACCCGCCGCGCTGGCCCCCTGTGCGGGGAGCCCGGGTAACTGGGATAACCGAAGAGGGAAGGTCCCGGCAGGATGGAACCGAAGAGATCCTCCCACCAGGAGTCCGCACCTTGTCCGGGAGCCGCCGCACACCGGTCACACAGGAATTCCGTCCGCTCCTGGCCATTGACGGCCCGGGTCACCCGGACGGTCGCCAGCCGCTGCCCGCACTTTTGGCACAGCATGCCTATTCCTCCTTCTGGGCGGCAAGCCCCGTCAGCATCTGCCGGAAAAGGTCGGACCGCACACGGCTGCGCATGGGCAGGCTGATCTGCCTCAAGCTGGCATCCGATAGGGAGGCTTTCATGAGGAGAAGCATTTTCCTGGGGACCAGCTCCAGCTCCATCAGCTGATTGATCATGACATTGGCCTCATGCTGACTGAGCTGATCGGAGACCGACCGGGCCAGATGCATCAGGTATTCGGCTTCCTCGGAATAGGGCACCCGGGTAATCCGGACGTAGCCGGACCCGCCCCTGCGGCTCTCTACCATGTAACCCTGCCGGTGGCTGAAGCGGGTCGTGATCACGTAGGTGATCTGGGAGGGTGCCACCTGAAGTTCAGAAGCAAACGCGTTGCGGGACAGCTCACAGGAACCGTCCTGCTCTTCAATTAAATCGAGAATCACTTTTTCGATCATGTCCGTCAAACTGCTCATGCCTGCCGCCATTTCTTCAATAGACTTATACTATCTTTGACTTTCATTTTATAATGAAAGGTCTCAGGGGTCAAGAACAAACGAACATCACTTCAGCTGACCTGCGCCCGCTTCCCTCACAGGGAATCCAGAAAACGATCCAGGGCCTCGTCTCCTTCAATCCTTCTGACCGGAACACCGTGGCTTTTTAAAAAGGCCTCGAATTGAGCCTGATGCTTGCGGGCGGTATCTTCCATGATACTCAAATTATCTGGATCGTAAGCTGCGGACATGTCGGGGAAATCATTGGGCAGGCCGCATTGCTTCAGCTTGCTGTCCAGTTCATCGGAATACTCCAGGACAGAAAAGAGAACCGTATAAGGATCGCCGGTCCGGCAGGCATGAAAGATTTTATTGTAGCTCTGTATCATTTCTTCATACCAACCTTCAAAGGCTTCCGCCACCGGGCCCGGCGAAAGAGATTCCTTCAGCACTTGATCGATCAGGCAATTGGTTTCATCCAAAATTTTCTCACAGGCAGATTGGACGGACTGGATATCTTTTGCGAAAAATACTTCATCAGAGAGCCCGGCAAAACCACTGGGAATCAGGGGCATGGCGAGCAATTCATCTTTTAGGTGCTTCCTGCCCCTTATAATCATGGACTGATTTAAAAGCGCGAGCGCCTGGGACAGGGAATCAATCATGCGGATTGCAGCCAGACGGACCTGCGATAAAGACCCCGCGGTCCGGGCTTTGAAATACTCTTTGAATGATGAATCGAGCATCCGGCGCGAATGGCTGAGAAATTTTTCTTTGTCAGATGTATCAGAGGCTCTTAATTTCAGTTCATTGAACCGGCTCAAATCCTGCTGTGTGCTGAAAAACAGGACCTCCCCCTCTGTAATAATCGAACTCACAGGCTCTGCATGACTGGCGATTCTTTCAAGTCTTTCCCACGGCAGAGCCCACAAATCGAAACCAATTCCATCAAGAATGAAGGTAGAGGCCAGGTCAAGGCCCCGTTTTGTTTTAGGGACGAAATACAGATCCAAATCGGAAAACCCGTTCGTATCCCCATAAACAAAGGAGCCGTACAGATGGACGATTGCCACATCATCCCGATAATCCCTTTCAATCTTATTCAGCAGTTTATCCTTCAGTTTATTCAAGTCCACGGAAACCTCCGGAGAAAACAAAACGATTCCGGACAAAGAATCAAAAGGCCGGGAAACTGTGGGCGGTGCCGTTTTCACAGCACCGCCCTATCTTTCGTGTCTGTCCTTATCCGGGCCGGGCCGGCTTCAATGCAGCCAGGAAAACCGGTCAGCTGTCCTCGCCTTCGTCATCAAATTCCTCGTCCAGGTCAAACAATTCAAGAAGCGGATTTTCCTCCTCAGCTTCCGGTTCTTCCTCGGGCGGGGTCAGATCAAAGGAACATTTGTTGACAAAGACCTCGGGGTCCAGCCCCAGCTCGCGCATGTAGGCCTCATAGTCTTCCTGCGTCTCATGAGTGAAGCCCAGCTCTCTGGCCTGCTCCTCATAATCCGTGCGCGCAACCCGGTCATCCGCTGTGGCGTTCAAAAGCGGCATGTTGGCGGGTACAACCGGGATGGCGCTGATGTTGCGGTACCGGGTCAGGCCAGTTCCTGCCGGAATCAGCTTGCCGATGATGACATTCTCTTTCAAGCCCTCAAGCGGATCAATCTTGCCCTTGACGGCGGCATCGGTCAGGACACGGGTCGTCTCCTGGAAGGAAGCTGCCGACAGGAAGGATTCCGTGGCAAGAGAAGCTTTGGTGATGCCGAGCAGGACCTGCTTGCCATCAGCGGGCTGGAGGCCGTTTTCCACTGCTTCCTGGTTGGCGCGGTGATACTCGGCCATATCGACAATGCTCCCGGTGAGCAGTTGTGTGTCGCCCGGATTTTCAATTTTGAATTTTCTCAGCATCTGACGGACGATGATCTCAATATGTTTGTCATTAATCTCCACGCCATTGTTTTTGTAGACTTTCAGAACCTCGGCGATGATATATTTTTGAACGCCGCGGGCACCCTTGATCTTCATGATGTCGTGAGGGTTGACTGACCCGTCGGTGATCAGGTCGCCTTCTTCGACCACATCGCCTGTATCAACAATAAGAGGGGTCGAGATGGGGATGCTGTACTGTTTGATTTTTCCATCCTCTGAGGTGACGATGACCTCACGGCGGCGCTTTTCAGTTTCCCGGACCGTGACCGTTCCGCTCAGTTCTGTTATGACCGCCTGACCTTTCGGTTTCCTGGCCTCGAACAACTCCTCAACACGGGGCAGGCCCTGCGTGATGTCGTCACCCGAGGCGATACCTCCCGTATGGAAGGTCCTCATGGTCAGCTGGGTCCCCGGCTCGCCGATCGACTGGGCGGCCATGATGCCGACTGCCTCGCCGATCACTGTGGGGCCGCCGGTCGCAAGATTTCGGCCGTAACACTTGGCGCAGACCCCTTTATCACACTCGCAGGTTAAGTTGCTGCGGATGGGGATCCGGGTCAGGCCCAGCGCTTCAATCCTTGAAGCAGTCGAATTGCTGATCATCTCGTTTTTTTCAACCAGGACTTCGCCCGTTTCCGGGTGCAGGATGGGAAGTGCCGCATAGCGGCCTTCAATCCGGTTGGCCAGGGTCTCGACCACACGTTTGGTTTTGCCGCCGACCACGACCGGCGACACTTCAATGTAGTCGTCAGTGCCGCAATCCTCGCTGCGGATGATCACGTCCTGGGAAATGTCAACAAGGCGCCGGGTCAAATAGCCGGAGTCGGCCGTTTTGAGGGCCGTGTCAGACAGGGATTTCCGGGCGCCGTGAGACGAGATGAAGAATTCGAGAACGTTCATGCCCTCGCGAAGGTTGGATTTGATGGGAATCTCAATGGTCCGGCCTGATGTATCGGTCATGTTGCCCCGCATACCTGCCAGCTGTTTAATCTGGTCGATGTTGCCTCTGGCGCCTGACAGGGACATCATGTAGATGGGGTTGTAGGCACCGAGGCGCTCCTTCAAGGCTTCCGTGATCTCATCGGTTGTGGAACGCCAGATGCCGACAACGGTCCGGTAGCGTCCTTCCTCACTGAGCAGCCCCAGCTGGTACTGATGGTTGACATTTTCGACCCGCTCCTCCGCGGCGCGGATCAGGCTCTCCTTGACCTCGGGAACGATCATGTCGAAAATTCCGATCGAGATGCCGCCGACTGTCGCGTAATGGTAGCCCAGGGTCTTGATTTCATCCAGGACCCTGGCGGTCTCGGTAATGCCGCAGTTATGAATGGAGCGCTCAATGATCCTGGCCAGTTCTTTTTTACCGATCACAAAGTCACACTCCAGGGCCACCTGGCTGGCGTCGTCATCCCCGCGCTCAACAAAGCCGAGGGACTGCGGAATGATCCCATTGAAAATAAAGCGCCCCAAGGTCGATTCGACCAGGCCCTGATACTTCTTCCCATCCCGTTCCACCTGGCGGCGCACGCGGATCCGCTGGTTGATGGTGATCTGCTTGCTGTCGTAGGCCATCATGGCCTCATCCAGGCCGGAGAAGACCCGGAGCGGTTCATCCTGGGCGCTGTTCGGATTCGGTTTCTCGTTGGTCAGGTAATAGCAGCCGAGGACAATATCCTGGGTCGGCACGGTCACCGGCTTTCCGTCCTGGGGTTTCAGCAGGTTGTTGGAGGACAGCATGAGGAAGCGCGCCTCCGCCTGGGCTTCAGCCGAAAGCGGCACGTGGACCGGCATCTGATCACCGTCAAAGTCAGCGTTAAAAGCCGTGCAGACCAGAGGGTGAAGCTGAATGGCCCGGCCCTCGACCAGGACAGGCTCAAAGGCCTGGATGCCCAGCCGGTGGAGAGTGGGGGCCCGGTTCAGGAGAACCGGGTGATCCTTGATTACTTCGTCCAGCATGTCCCAAACCAGGTCGCCGCCCCTCTCAACTTGGCGGCGGGCCGATTTGATATTTTGGGCGTATCCGTGACGCATGATCTCCCGCATGACAAAAGGCTTGAAGAGCTCGAGAGCCATCTCTTTGGGCAGGCCGCACTGATGCAGTTTCAGTTCAGGACCGACCACGATGACCGAGCGGCCCGAATAGTCGACACGCTTTCCCAGGAGGTTCTGGCGAAAGCGGCCCTGCTTGCCCTTGAGAAGATCAGACAGGGATTTCAGGGGTCTGTTGCCGGCGCCTGTCACGGGCCGGCCGCGGCGGCCGTTATCGATCAGGGCGTCCACCGCCTCCTGAAGCATGCGCTTCTCGTTTCGGATGATGATGTTGGGCGCCCCAAGCTGCAGCAACTTGTTCAAGCGGTTGTTGCGGTTGATGACCCGCCGGTAAAGGTCGTTGAGGTCGGATGTGGCAAAACGGCCCCCGTCAAGCTCAACCATGGGTCGGAGTTCGGGCGGCAGGACGGGCAGGACATCCAGCACCATCCAGTCAGGCTGGTAGCCCGAATTTTTGAAGGCTTCCACCACCTCAAGCCGTTTGATCAGTCTCAGTTTTTTCTGGCCGCGGGCGTGGGCCAGTTCCTGCCTGAGATCTTCAGCCAGGCCTTCGACATCGATGTCGGCCAGCAGATCACGTATGGCCTCGGCGCCCATTTTTGCCACAAACGAATTGCGGCCGAACTCGACCACGGCTTCCCTGTAATCGCGCTCATTGATGATTTGCATCTTTGCGAAAGAAGTGACTCCGGGATCAATGACAATGTAAGCCGCAAAATAGATGACCTTCTCCAAGTTGCGGGGCGACATATCCAGCATGAGCCCCATGCGGCTGGGGATGCCCCGGTAGTACCAGATGTGGGTGACGGGGGCAGCCAGGCGGATGTGACCCATCCGTTCCCGCCTGACTTTTGACAGGGTCACCTCAACCCCGCATTTGTCGCAGATTATGTTGCGGTAGCGCTTGGTCTTGTACTTGCCGCAATAACATTCCCAGTCCTTGGAGGGGCCAAAGATTTTCTCGCAGAACAAGCCATCCGTTTCAGGCTTCAGTGTTCTGTAGTTGATGGTCTCCGGCTTCTTCACCTCGCCTTTGGACCAAGTCAGGATTTTTTCCGGTGACGCGAGGCCGATACCGATTGACTCAAAGTTGCCTAATTCCGACATGACTCGACCTCTCTCCATTATGCTTCAACCTCAACTTGTTCGTATTCTGCCTCCGCTTCTTCATCCGGAGCCTGGTCACTGACCACCGCCCCTTCAGAGTCAAGGACACCATCCGTGAATCCCTCTTCGCCGAAAGCCTCTTCATCCGCGTCCAGGGCGGCTTCTTCGCCAAGCAGATTGAGCAGGGTCCGGTCGGTTACCGTCTCCTCGTCTTCCACGTCACCGCTGTCGGGAATATCCATCTCCTCATTCTCCTCGGACAGGATATGGACGTCCAGTGACAGAGACTGCAGTTCCTTGACCAACACTTTAAAGGCCTCGGGAACTCCCGGTTCGGGAATATTCTCACCCTTGACGATGGCCTCATAGGTCTTGGTCCTGCCCCAGATGTCATCCGATTTGACGGTCAGGATCTCCTGGAGTGTATAGGCCGCACCGTAAGCTTCGAGCGCCCAGACCTCCATCTCACCGAACCGCTGTCCGCCAAACTGAGCCTTGCCGCCCAGGGGCTGCTGGGTAACCAGCGAGTAAGGCCCGATCGAGCGGGCGTGGATTTTGTCATCAACCAGATGGAGCAGTTTCAGGTAGTACATGATGCCGACGGTGACCCGGTTCTCGAACGCTTCCCCTGTTCTGCCGTCGTAAAGTATGGTCTTGCCGTCTGTATCCATGCCGGCTGCCTTGAAGGCCTCGACCACATCCTGTTCATCGGCCCCGTCAAAGACGGGCGTGGCAATCTTATAGCCCAGCTTGTCCGCCGCGGCACCCAGATGCAGTTCAAGCAACTGACCCACGTTCATTCGCGAGGGAACGCCGAGCGGGTTCAAAACAATGTCAAGCGGTGTGCCGTCGGGCAGGAAGGGCATGTCCTCCTCGGGGAGAATTTTCGATACAACACCCTTGTTGCCGTGCCGCCCAGCCATCTTGTCACCGACCGAGATCTTCCGCTTCTGCGCCACGTAGACCCGGACCAGCTTGGTCACGCCGTGTTTCAACTGTTCATCGTTGTCACGCGTAAAGGTCTTGATATCGACCACCACGCCTGATTCTCCGTGGGGGACCCGGACCGAGGTGTCACGGACCTCGCGGATTTTCTCACCGAAGATGGCCCGGTAAAGGCGCTCTTCGGGCGTCAGTTCTGTTTCGCCCTTGGGCGTCACTTTGCCGACCAGGATGTCACCGGCGTGAACTTCGGCGCCGATTCGGACGACACCCTCTTCATCCAGATCCCGCAGGGCATCGTCGGCCACGTTGGGAATTTCACGCGTAATTTCCTCGGGTCCCAGCTTGGTATCGCGGGCCTCGCATTCATATTCCGTGATGTGAATGGAAGTGTAGACATCGTCGCGGACCAGGCGTTCATTCAGGAGAATGGCGTCTTCAAAGTTGTAGCCTTCCCACATCATGAAACCGATCAGGACGTTGCGGCCAAGCGCCAGCTCTCCCTGATCCGTTGACGGTCCGTCAGCGATGATTTCGCCCGCCTCAATGCGATCACCCACGCTCACGAGCGGGCGCTGGTTAATGCAGGTTCCCTGATTGGACCGGTCGTATTTCTTGAGCTGATAGGTGGTGACGGCTTGATCATCAGTCCTGACGCGGATCAGGTCACCCGCCACGTGTTCGACTACGCCGCCTTTCGAGGCGATGACACAGACACCGGAATCCTTGGCAGCCCTGTACTCCATGCCTGTCCCGATAATAGGTGATTCGGTCTTGATCAGGGGAACGGCCTGGCGCTGCATGTTGGAGCCCATCAGAGCCCGGTTGGCGTCATCGTTGCCCAAGAAGGGAATCAGTGAAGTTGCGACGGAAACCAGCTGCTTGGGTGACACGTCCATCAGATCGACCCGGTCGGGGTCGAGCTCGAAGAACTCGTCGCGGAAGCGGCAGGAGATTTTTTTACCGATGAAATGGCCTTCCTCGTCAAGCGGTTCATTGGCCTGGGCGATGTAATAGCGGTCTTCCTCGTCAGCTGTCAGGTAACGGACTTCGCCGGTCACCACCCCCGCCGCTTTATCGTAGACCCGGTAAGGGGTCTCAAGAAAACCGTAGCGGTTAACCCGGGCGTAAGTGGCAAGCGAGTTGATCAGTCCGATATTGGGTCCTTCCGGCGTTTCGATGGGGCACATGCGCCCGTAATGGGAGGAATGGACGTCACGGACTTCAAAGTTGGCCCGCTCGCGCGAAAGGCCTCCCGGACCCAGCGCGGACAAACGGCGTTTATGGGTCATTTCTGCCAGCGGATTGGGCTGATCCAGAAACTGCGACAGCTGGCTGGAGCCGAAAAATTCCTTAATGGCCGCAGAGATGGGCCGGGTATTGACGATATCCTTGGGAGCGGCCGCCTTGATGTCGGGAATGGTCTGCATCCGCTCGCGGACGACACGATCCATGCGGGAGAAGCCGATTCGCATCTGGTTTTGGAGCAGTTCGCCCACCGAGCGGATCCGGCGGTTGCCCAGGTGGTCAATGTCATCACCTTCGCCGACCCCGTATTCAAGACCGATGTAGTAACTCATCACGGCCAGAATATCGTGCAGGGTCAGATGATGGGGAATTAGCTCCTGCCTGCGCGCAGCAAGCTGCTGACGCAGGAAGTCGGCAGGCTCGGCTGCCTCTGCTGCTTCCTCAACAATTTCCCGCAAGACGGGCGTGTAAACTGATTCAGTGATTCCGGCTCCGTCGTAATCAATGTTTTCAGCGATCTCGCTGCCAAAAAAGCGCGTCAGGTATTTTTTGGCTTCAACCCGCTCGTTCCCGACCACACGAAGCTGGTGTTCGAACTGGGTTACCGTATCGCCTGCCCGGTGGATTGGGTAGACATCAACCGAATTAATGCCCGCCTGCTGGATGGCTTCGGCTGCTTCCGCCGTGATAATCTCATCTGCCAGGGCCAGCACTTCGCCATCACTGGTGATAATATCCGCAGCTGCCAGATGGCCGGCCAAGCGGGAAGCAAGGGCCAATTTCTTGTTCAGCTTGTAAATTCCGACCTTGGCCAGGTCATAGCGGTTTGGCTGGAAAAAGTTGTTATGAAGCAGGGTCTGGGCTCCCTCGCGGGTATAGACCTCGCCGGGGCGCAACTTGCGGAAAAGTTCCTGCAACCCCTCATCGCTGGTCTTGCAGCCGTCCTTTTGCATGGTCATGAGCAGAGACTCTTCACTGCCCAGGACATCAATGATCTCCTCATCTGTTCCAATGCCGAGAGCGCGCAGGAGAATGGTCAAATGAAATTTGCGCTGGCGGTCAACCCTCACCCAGAGGATGCGCTTGGAGTCGGATTCGAACTCGATCCAGGCACCGCGGTTGGGAATAACCTGGGCCGTATAAAGTTCCACCTCACTCTTGTCGCGGATGATATCGAAGTAAGCACCCGGCGAGCGGACCAGCTGGCTGATGATCACCCGCTCGGCCCCGTTAATGATGAAGCTTCCTGTTTCCGTCATCAGCGGAAACTCGCCGATGAATACGTCCTGTGTCTTGATGTCATCGTTGACACGGTCATGAAGCTGAACCTTCATATAGAGTTTTGCTGCGTAATTGGAATCTCTTTCTTTGCATTCTTCAATTGAATAGGTTGGATTGTCGATGTCGAAGTCACGACCGACAAAAGAAAGTTCGATATCGCCTGAAAAGTCAGTAATGGGCGACGATTCCTGAAGGACCTCCATCAGCCCCTCTTCAACAAACCATCTGTAACTGCTTTTCTGGATTTCAAGTAAATCCGGGATATCGAGGATTTCGTCAATCTTTGAGTACGACATTCTTTGCACTCGTCCGTATTGAACGGGCTTTATCATCAGCGCTCACCTCACAAATCGAACCGGCTTGTTTCGCTCGCATCGCCTATCCGGCCTTGACGATGCTTGGTCACGTGATATAATTGCATCATCGCAGGGCTGGTGAACCACAGGTTCTGTGGTTGTTGGCACGCAAAAACAGCGCCGGCGACACATCGAACCATTCTAGCATGCTTTGATTTCCGGGTCAACAGCTTTTTTTATTTTGGGAAAGAGATTGATGTGAAAGCAAAACGGTCACCGCGGTTTATCGCGACCATCCTGATCGTGCGGGCAACACGCAGGGTCATGCGTCTGCTCCATTTAAAAGCCACCCATTTCCCCGGTCAGCTGGCCAGCCGGCTTTGTCCCGATTTTTTATCGCGGATTGAAAAACCGGGCCACATCATTGCCATCACCGGAACCAACGGCAAAACGACGGTAGCCAATCTGGTTGCCGACATGGCCGAGAAACTGGGCCTCTCTTTCGCCCACAATGCCTATGGCAGCAACATCGAGGAGGGGATCATCACTGCCCTGCTCGACGCGGCGACCCTGACAGGGCGAAAAAAACGACCACTGGCCATTTTGGAAATCGATGAGCGGGTTACGCGAATCGTCTTCAAGAGTCTGCGTCCCGACTATCTGCTTGTCACCAATCTTTTCCGTGAATCCTATCTGCGGAACGCTCACGGGGAGTTCATTTTCGATATTTTAAATGAGAGCATTCCCCCTTCAACCCAACTCATCCTGAACGCCGATGACCTCCTGTCCCAGCAGCTGGGAGAAAGCCGCCGCCACACCTCTTTCGGCATCGCGCGCCTGCCGGGTGAAGAGGCCTTTAACACCAGTCTGATCCGCGACGTCAATCTTTGTCCGCGATGCCAGGGTCCTTTGACTGACGACTTCATCCGCTACCATCATATCGGCCGATCCCGCTGCGAGGCCTGTGGCTGGAGATCCATGATCCCCGACTTTGAAGCGACCGCCGTGTCCTCCGGAACTCTCACCCTCTCGAACACCTTGGATAACAGCGAGGAGACCTATCCCTTCAAGGGGGAAAATATCCTGGAAGCTTACAATCTTTTGGCAGCCATTGCTCTGTTCAGAACCCTGGGTTATGGCCGGGAGATCATCGCCCGGATCTTGGGGGAAGTCGCCATCGGCGTAACAAGGAAAGAAATCATCCAGGCTGGGGACAAAAGGATCTACAGAATGCTGGCAAAAGGCAAGAACCCCATCGCTGTCAGCCGTGTCCTGGATGCCCTGTGCAGTCTGCCTGGCCGCAAACAATTCATCCTCCTGGTCGACACCAGCGTCAAGAAAATGTCAGAGGAGGACAACACGGCCTGGCTTTATGATACGGATCTGTCAATCCTTGCGGCGGAGGAGGTCACCCGCATAATTGTCGGCGGCCGCCGCGCGGAGGACATCCGGACCGCCCTGCTTTTTGCGGGCCTGCCGCCTGAAAAAATCAGGACCTGCCGGGACAAAAGTGAAACAGGATCCCTAGTGAAGCATTCGCAAGGTCCGGAAACACTCGCCATCCTTTATGAACTATATTCAGAGCCGGTTTCGCGCAAGGTGGCGGCCTCCTTGCAGCGGGTATTCTCGAAGGCGGCTGCGGAAAGCGGGGTCAAGCCATGAAGGTTGAAATCATTTATGGGGAACTGGCCAACCTGCTAGGAGAACACGGCAGCCAGAAGCTACTTGCACAAACCTTTGGCGAAGACCACTTGATCCGGACCTTCTATCCCGCCCTGCCGGCCTTTTTGAAGGGCGATGTCGATCTGGTTTACATGGGCCCTATGACAGAGCGGACACAAAGGCTGGTTCTTGAGCTGTGGCAGGGGCAGGCAAGCCGATTCCAGAAGGCTATTGAGGGAGGTACCGTCTTCTTCTTTGCGGGCAACGCGCTCGATCTGTTGGGGCGGACCATCCGCTATGAGGGAAAAGAGACGATTGAGGCACTGGGCCTATACCCCTTCGACACCTTCTGCCGCCGCTACGACCGGTACAACGAGGTGGTCTGTGCCAGCTTCAAGGAAATGCCGGTCATGGGTTTCCGCTCTCAGTTTACAACCCATACCGGCGACGCCGGCGCCTATCCCTTTCTCCAGGTCAATTATGGCTCAGGCATGAATCCTGACACCCCTTCCGAGGGCATACATGACAGAAATTTCTTCGCGACCGACCTCCTGGGACCCTTCCTGATCCTCAACCCTTCCTTTACCCGCTGGCTTTTCAATCTGACAGGGTTCCGGGGTCCGCTTCCTTTCGAAGAGGAGATGACGGCCGCGGCGGCCATCAGGCTGACTGATTTTTTGGAAACCTACTCCCCGAAAAGCAAGGCGTACAAACTTATTCATGCCTATTTGCGAAAAGAGAACCAAATCCTGAATCCATCCGCCCGGCTCAAAAACGAGAACACGCCCCGTTAAGGGCGCGTTCCACGTATAGGCGGCGCGATTTTTTCTCAACCCGCAGGCGTCAGCTCCGGGACTATCTCTTTTGGTTCAGCAGGCGGGCGGCCGAAAAGAGCGCTGAAAAAATCCTTCTTGCCGACAAATTTCATGCCAAAGGGATGGCGCTTGACCTCAACGTCCCTGGTCACTTCCCCCATCCACTCATTGAGGTGAATCTCTTTAAGGGATTCACGGATTCTGTCAGGCAGTTCCGGTTCATCGCCGTAACCTTCAAAATACATAATGTGATAACCATGGACGGTTTTGACAATGCCTGTATCACCCTTCTTGCGGCCATCCTCTGTGCACCAGCTTTCAAATTCGCGTACCATGGCGCCTGAAGCAACATCCCGGTAAAGACCGCCCGCCGCCTTGCTGCCTGGATCATCGCTGTGCTGGATAACCAGTTTGACGAAAGAGGCCTCGGTTCTGTCGCCGTCGAGGTATTGCTGCAAGACAGCTTCAGCCTCTTTTTTCAGCTCTCCATCCGTCTTTTCGTCGGGGTCATTCTCCGGATTGCGGATCAGGATGTGGCGGACGGAATAAGGCCTGAAATCATCGCGTGACCGGCCAATAAACTGAACCAGGGTGACAGAGTTTGTCCCCTCGATCACCTTGGCGTCACCCTCTTTGCGGCTGTCGTCCTTCAGGAAGTCCAGGACAGCGGAACTGATCCGGCCCGCAGCTTCCTTTTTGAAGACCAGGGAACCAGGATTCTCTTCAATGAATTCTGCCTCTTCGTCGTCAACGTACTTGAGAATGGCCTCTTCAAAGGTAAACTCCCCCAGGTCCCCCAGAGCCAGGTTGACTGTTTCGACCAGGTCAGCCAGGGCTTCTTTTCGCTCTTCGGCGGTCGCGTCTTCGTCAGTTTTAATCTTGAAAACGTAGGAGTAATAGGAATAGACATCAAGCTTATCCCTATGCTCCTGATAAAACTCCTCAACCTTTTCATCGGACAAGTCAGCCTCTTCGCGGATGGCTTCCTCGTAGTAGTTGATCAGCATGGAGTTTCTCAGATCACGCTCAATCAGCCGCAGGGAGGCGCCCGGGCCATAATAAAGTTTGACCAGGCTGCTGACGCTTTGCCCGTGGTTCATGGCCAGCTGGGTGAATTGTTCCTCCAGGGACCGGGCATTCCTGTCCATCTCCGCCAATTGGTTCTCATCCGGTGAAAATCCCTCCGACTCAATTTCGTTGAGGGCGCAATACATGAAAGTAATGCTGGGCAAGATCTGGTTGATGAATTCCTCACGGACGGTCGATCCGGGACCCATCTGCGATTCCTGATCCAACACCTTCTGGAACTCGTCCGTGAAGGCCAGGCCAAGCTGTTCCGAGGCTGTCATGTTGCCCATGACCATGTTGAGATCGGCTGCTGTCAATTTGCGGCTGCCAACGGTCAGGGCCGTTACGGATCTGGTCAGGATACCAGCTGATGAAACGATCCAGACCAGGAGGCCAAGGACCGCCAGGACAGCCAGAAAAGCGAGAACAACTCTCTTCCAGATTGAGTGACTCTCAATCTTCTTCTTGTGGCCGTCCGATCCTTTCATCCGGGCCAGACGTGATTTCCGTTCGGCCCTGGCAACCTGATGTTTCCAATCAGCTGACGTTTCTTTTTTAGTCATCTATCTACCTTCCTCGATCGCAGTCTGCGACACCTTGGATTTTCATTTCACGCGTAGGCAAGTGTAGCACAAAGGACCTTGATTGAGAAACCGCATCCTGGCCTTCAAGCCGGCTTGACAAGCCGGAGTTTGGCCGGAAGGTCCTCCGCCCGCTCCAGCCAGAAAGCGGGCCCGAGGCGGTCGATTTCCTCCCGGTCCATAGAGGTCCATCCGACCGCGGCAAAATGGCATCCGGCCCGCCTGGCGCTTTCAAGATCCCGCACAGTATCGCCGACATAAAGCACCTGATCGGTCCGTGAGATGCCCAGCTTTTCCATGGCAAACAGGATCGGTTCAGGGTCGGGCTTATGCCTGGCGGTGTCTTCGGCGCAGACCCTTACGTCAAACAGGGCCGAGAGGTCAAAGGCATCCAGACAGATCGCCATGCCTTCACAACGGCGCGCTGTGACGATACCGGTGAGAAAGCCGCGGCTCCGCAAACTTTCCAGCATGGGCACAATGCCTTCGAAGAGGGTGCTGTGGGAAGCCGTCCGGGGAACACTCCAGCGGATGTATTCAGCCATCAAGGTTTCTCCCTGATCACCGTAGCGGCCGAAGGTGGCCACTAGGGGTTCGCCGACGGTGGAAAGGATTTCCTCGTCGCTGGGAATCCAGCCGAGGATTTTGTTGAAGGTGTGGCGGTGTGAAGCCATGATCAGCGGTACGGTATTAATCAGTGTTCCGTCAATATCGAACAAAACCGTCGATATTTCAATTTTTCCGCGGTTTTCATTCATCACGATCCCTGCCTGCTTCTGCGTCTGCCCTTGTCACCCTGATCCGGACGATCCGGTTATCGGATATGGCCAGAACGTGAAAGGTCAGCGGGCCGTACCTCACGACAGGGCGTTCATGTTCTTCAGGAATCCGGTCCAGCAAATCGATGACGAGGCCCGCGGCCGTATCGTATTCGTCATCGTCAATGGCGACCCCTGTAATCCGGGACAAACGGTCAAGCGGATACCCCCCTTCCACCAGCCAGTTGCCCGGTGCGATCTGGATCATCTCCTGCCCCGCCTCATCGTACTCATCCTCAATGTTGCCCACGATCTGTTCGACCAGGTCTTCAATGGTCAAAAGTCCTGCCGTACCGCCGTATTCATCGATAACGATGGCCATTTGGATGTGGTTTTTTTGCATCTCCCGGAATAAATCACTGATGTTCCGGGTTTCGGGAGTAAACCAGGCGGGCCGCATGATCGAGGCCAGAGTAAAACCATCTTCCCCCCGGGTCTTTTCCCGGTAAAAGAGGAGATCCTTGACATGCAGCACACCTACGATGTTATCGACCGACCCTTCGTAGACAGGAAAGCGGGTGTAGCGGGTTTCGTATAGAAAGGACATGGTCTCCTCAATACCCGCCTCTGCCGGCAAGGCTTCAATTTCCGTCCGGTGAGTCATGACCTCGCCAGCAATCTTGTCATCAAACTCGAAGAGGTTGGCGATCAGTTCCCGGTTGTCATCTTCAATAGCCCCGACGGCGTGGCCCGCTTCCAGCATCTGTAAAAACTCTTCTTCCGTCGGCGCGGGTTCCGGAATTTCAATGTCGCGAAGATGAAGGATCTTCAGGATGACTCCGCTGATTGAATAGAGAAGAAAATCCAGTGCGGCTGCCAGCAAGATCAGCGGGGAAAGAAAATACCAGCTGTGCCTGACAAAGACAGCGGCTCTTTTCCCGCAAGCCCTTGCAGGGAGCATGAGCCCAAAAAGAAGCAGGAAGAAAAGGAAGAGGATGAAGAAAAGAGCGGTTAACCAGGCGGCCGTGGCCGGGCGCCCCACATGGGTCCATCTTGCAAGTGCGGGAATGGCAAAGGCCGTGCCGCAATAAAGATAAGCCGCCGCCACAAGAATACGGGCCATATCGATCCAGCGTTGGAAACGGGCCGGCTGCTCCAGCCAGCCATCAAGGACTGACTTCCTCCCCTCTTCCTTTGGAAGCGGCGGTCTCTCCTGCGAAAGCAGGCGGATAGCCTTCTGAAAGGCCGTGAAAAGGCCGAAGAGAAGGAGAATCAGAACCGACACAAAAAGGGCCGGGCCAGCGGCCATTTCAAGCACTTGTGCAGTTATGCGGCTTGGCATCTTCGCGGACCTCCAGCTTTCTTCCTGTGTCAGGACACGTCCAAACAAGCAGATGGGTAGAGAAAAGACCAGTCATTCCCGGGGCTGGTCTTCTTTCGAAGACCCGCAGATACCCGTTCCCTTTATCTGCGGGCCTTGGTCAATCTAATCTTCCTTTTGCGCTGCTGCCACTATCTTATCTGCGATATTCTGCGGTACCTGCTCATAACGGACAAATTCAATCAGGAACCAACCGCGCCCCTGAGTCATTGATTTCAGGTCGGTCGCGTATTTGGCAATCTCAGCGCGCGGCGCCTCCGCCTCAACAATCTGGTAGCCGGGAATGGTATCCGGGTGAATACCCAGGATACGGCCGCGCCGTTTGTTCAGGTCGCCCATGATGTCACCAAGGAAATCATCCGGAATATGAACCGAAAGCTTATCAATCGGCTCAAGCAAAACCGGGTCGGCCTGAGGAAGCCCTGCCCGATAGGCCAGACGGGCAGCCAGCTTAAAGGAGAGTTCATTGGAGTCAACCTCGTGGTAAGATCCATCAACCAGTGTCGCCTTGAGGTTGACAACCGGGTAGCCGGCCAGGACACCTTCAACGATCGCCTCTTGAAGCCCTTTTTCAACCGCGGGAAAATAGTTTTTTGGCACCGCGCCGCCAAAGACTTCCTCCGCAAATTCGAGCCCCTCTTCGGCGCCCGGTTCAAAAACAATCCAAACATCGCCATACTGCCCGTGGCCGCCTGTCTGTTTCTTGTGCCTCCCCTGCACTTTCACCTTCTTGCGGATGGTCTCGCGGTAGGCGATCCGCGGTTCGCTCAACCGCGCCTCAACGCCGAATTTCGATTTCAGCCTCGTTGAAATCACGTCCAGCTGGACCTCACCCAGGCCGGAAAGACGAAACTGGCGCGTCTCCGGATCGTTGACGATATCAAAGGTCACATCCTCGTCCTTGAGCCTGACCAGGCCTTGCATAATCTTTTCCTCATCGCCCTTGTTGACAGGGGAAATGGCCAGAGTCAGGCAGGGCACAGGCATCTCCGGAGGCCTGATCTTGACTGGCGCTCCTTTGTCCGTCAATGTGTCGAGGGTCACCGTCTCGGTAAGCTTGGCAATGGCGCCGATATCCCCGGCAATTATTTCTTCGGTTGGCAGCTGTTTTTTCCCGTTTTGGAAGTTGAGGCCGATCAGCCGTTCTTCTTTCTCCTGCCTGGCGTTATAGATAGTTCCCTCATCTTTCATGGTGCCTGAAAAAACGCGGAAAAGTGAAATGCGGCCGACAAAGGAATCGACAAAAGTTTTGAAGACAAAAGCTGCCAGGGGGCCGTCACTCTCGGAGTGCAGAAGAATTTCCTCACCGTCCTGACCAACTGCGGTTACCGGGTGGCCGTCCAGCGGAGTGGGGAAAAATTTTGTAAACAGATCAAGCGCGAATGAGACGCCCAAATTGGCCTGAGCGGACCCGGCAAAAACAGGCCGGATGGAGCCGCTGACGATTGCCTTGCGCATGCCCCTGGCTTCCTCTTCCGGCGTAAAGGGTTCGCCTTCAAAGTATTTTTCCATCAATTCTTCGTCGTTTTCCGCGATCTGCTCCTTGATCTGCTCACTGTATTCCTCAATCCTGTCTGCATATGCCTCAGGAAGCTCGATGGCTTTTGCCTCTCCCTTTTTCCCTGAAAAGGTGTAGGCCTTGCCCCCCAGGACATCAATCAGACCCGTCATGTTTTCTTTATCCATTATGGGCAGCACGAGGGGCAGCACGCGCTGTCCGTAGGCTTCGCGCAAATCATTCAATGTCTTCTCAAAATCGGCGTTGGGTTCATCCATCCGGTTGATAAAAAAAGCGACGGGAATCCCGCTGCCATCAGCATTCCGGACGGCTTTTTCGGCACCAACTGAAAGCCCGTCCTTGGCTGACATGACAATCAGGGCGATATCGCCTGCGAACATGCCAAGAATCTGCTCACCCAGGAAGTCAAAATCACCTGGCGTATCGATCAAATTGATTTTGTGGTTTTTCCATTCGCACCAGGCGACTGCGGTACTGATTGACAGGCCCCGCCGCATTTCCTCGGGGTCAAAATCGGTGACCGTATTGCCTTCGTTGGACCGGCCCATACGATCGATGACGCCTGCGTTGTAGAGAGCGGCCTCGACAAAGGCTGTTTTGCCGACGCCGCCATGACCCATCACGGTAATGTTTCGGATTTTCTCCGTCGTAAGTTTCATAGATTCCCCCTTGAGAAGTCATTTTTCCATATTATAACGTATGCAAACTCAGCCAGCCGGCCCCGTACGCGGGCGGCAAAGATCAGTCGTCAGGTTCCAGCCTGGCGGTGAAATGGCGCAGAATTTTTTCCGCGCCCCGAGTTTTACAGTTATGAGAGAGGAAAGCCCTGCGGACCTTCGTAGTCGCAGGGCTTTCGGGGGTTTTAGGGGATGCAGATAGTTGTTGTGCTATAGCTCCAGCGCGATGGATGAGAGGATC
>JAAZGO010000017.1 GCA_012511175.1 Fastidiosipila sp.
ACTGGGGTTGTGCTCCTCCACTTTACTTGCGTTTACTGGGTTTTCTTCAGCCAGAAAACACAGTTCTCACAAGTCCATTATCCAGAGCGTAATCACCAGGGACAAGCGTCGATTAAAGGACGCTTACCCCTCCCCTTTGCCGTAAGCCGGGTGCGCCCGATACCAGGCAAGTTTATAGACTGGGGGGCCTTATCCATGCCTCACGCCCATTTTCATTACTTTATTTGGCATAACAAAAATTGGCGGATGGTCGCCTTTCAACACGATCGTCGATAACTTGTCCGAGAACAGATCCAATTTGTATTTTTTGGCGTCTCGAGGATCAAGAAAAAGAAAAATGCGATTATTCCGATAATGATGTACATGGATCTTTATTTCCTATCAACTCAACCGGGTTAATCCTATTTCAATTTGCATAAAGCCAACATGATCCTAACGTGATATTTTGACATTTCGTACAAATAATGACCATTAATATTTTTGGTGCCTGGCACCGCTCGCTTCCACCTGGTTGGTTTCTTAGCTTCTGATGTCGATTAATTTACTTGTTCCCAAACTGATTCCCCGCGGAAGGAAACGCAACTTACCCATATGATAGTCACATTAGCTCCTCCTCTTGGTATTAGTGAGATGCGACCGCAAATACACGAGCACTACGTGCGCGCTGTGGTACACCACTACTGAGAAACATAAAAGTAGCTGTTGCATAACCTCCAAAATCATTTTTGTTGATGTACTGTTCCTCTGCCGCCACTAAGTTGTTGTTCTCATCATAGAGGTTGAACTTGATGTAAATATCGTGCCGCAAAGCCCCTGGTTTAATTGCAATAACATCGCACATGGCTTCAATCCAACCGGTTTCACTCACAGAATAACCCACGCTAGAAATTTTCAGATTCAGAGCCTGATTGATTGCATCCAGCACCTCGGTATTTTGCGCTAATTGATTCCTGATCTGTTCGCGTTCTTCGACTGTTAGTTCCATACCCATCCTCCTTATTAGTAATTTTACCGGTTGTTGTATCAGCCAACATATTCATCGGTCAAAATCTACATTAGGGCTTATCTTCCCGTCTTGTTCCGTCAACTTGTTTTTGGCAATTAATTTCGCGATTATTTCTGACAGTCTTTCGTTTATTCTCTTGCCTGTACGGTTGTATCCGAGAGCTCGGCTTACCTCCGCGATTAATTCATCTCTCGTACATCCTACGAAAGAGCTGGCTACCGAACGTACCGCAAGTATAAGTTCTTCTTCTGCAATCTGGTGAATCTTTCTTTCACCAGCCACTCTCGCAATAACGGGTCCTTTTGGGTTTGTGTAGACAAAACCATTTTCCAAAAGCACCTGATCGTCCAGCTCATCAATTACCTCTTGGACACCGTCTCTAATCCGGTCCGTCACTCGCTGTTGACCAAAGTGCACGGCCAGTCGACTGCAAAGCCATTCAAATTGCACAGGAGACTCATTCCTGACAATGGTTAAGAGGTGATTCTCAAGCGAATAGCCTAATTGCCACCACTCTTTATCCGTTCGAATTTCTTCTGGATCGGTCATCCTATAATCTTCAAAGCCATATGTGTGGTCCTCTTCATTCTTAGGTTCGACTACAAGGAAAGAATGATCATTGTTATCTTTCTCACCCTTCACTGTCGTTTGTGATGTTTTTCTATCAGCATGATTCCCCTGGATCCCAAAGGGGTCAATGTAGGTATTGATGGCCTCTTCGACCTTGTCAATCAATTTGGATTGTTCCGCATGCGCATCTTTAATCCAATCAGTCGACCAGATACGATAGATCTTCCAACCCATATCTTCGAGGATCGCCTGGCGAACCCGATCTCTTTCTCGCACGGTCCGAGTCGAGTGATAGGAGGCACCGTCACATTCAACGCCAAGGACATACCGTCCATCCAACTCTGGATGTTGCACCGCCATATCGATGCGGTAACCCGAGCACCCCACTTGGGCGCTTACTCGATAGCCCTTACTCACCAAGAAGTTGTAAACGGATTCCTCGAATTCGGAGTCATGTTGTGCCGTATCTTGTATCTTCAAGTTATGATTGAGTACCTCTGGGCCACGCATGGCAAACTCAATATATTTACGGAGTTGTTTGGGACCATCGGCTGTAATCCGGCTTTCTTCGATATCTGTAGAACGGATTGAACCGACCAACTTGACATTGTGCTTTGCCCGGGTAATCGCAACGTTCAGTCGTCGTTCGCCCCCCTCGTGGCTGAGAGGACCAAAGAGCATACTCATTTTTCCATATCGATCTTTGGCGTACCCGATACTGAAGATGATGGTATCTCTTTCATCGCCCTGAACGTTCTCAAGATTCTTAATGAAGAAAGGTTCGTGCCCTTCTTCCGTAAAAAAGGGTTCGCATTTTGGATTGTCAAGGCGCTTAGCCCGCACTGCTGCTTCAATTGCGTCACTCTGACTGCTGCTGAAAGCCACGACTCCCAAGGAACGGTTCGGAAATTTATTTAAGTGTTCGAAAACTAAATCCGCAACTTTCTTCGCTTCTGCCCGATTCGTTTTTGTGCCTCCCCGATCGTACACCCCATTGGCAAGATAAATATACTCAACACCATGATCTTCCATTCGTTCAACGTTCGAGGGAAAGGTAATCAAATTACTCCTGTAATACTGGGCATTAGAAAAGGCGATCAGGTGCTCGTGCCTGCTGCGGTAATGCCACATCAAAGGTTGATTATTGAGATTGACGGAAGCTTCGTCCAGTACAGACTCAAATCCTTCTTGATAGTACTCATCCGAATCTTCATCGTACTCCGTATCGCCAATGGATGCGGCGAAAAAGGCTGTCGGGGGCAGCTGTTTGCTGTCGCCCGCGATGATAACCTGTTTTCCTCTTAAAATGGCACCAATTGCATTTTCCGTGCAAACCTGAGATGCCTCATCAAAGATGACAGTGTCAAAGACGAATTGATCTGATTCCAGAAATACACTCACGGATAGAGGTGACATCATCAGGCACGGCTTGAGCTTCATGATCATGTTGGGCGCTTTGGCAAACAGTTTCCGGATAGGCATAATCCGCCGCTTCTTCTTGATCTCCGCTTTAAGAATGTTGATTTCTCCCCCCGCTTTGGTAAAACTGTCTGTCTGGGGCAGGTTGTTCATTAATTCATTTTTCAGTCTTTCTTTGGCTATATCAAGCTGCAGCTTATCCAACTTCACAAACTCTTCGATGAAAGCTTCATGTTGGTTCCGCCTGAAGGCCTGGACTGCGGGGAATTTCGGCAGGATTGCATCTAACCATAAGGTATAAAACCTTCTCTCAAATATGGGCACTATTTCCTTACTTTCATGCCGTTCCTGATCCAGTTGGTCGAGGAATTCCTTATACCCTCTCTCCTCAAGCTGTTGCCGGCTTCTCTGAAGATCAAGCCATTCTTCCAGGAGATTCAATTGACGACTGCAGCGGTCAGCCTTGTCTGCAAGATCTGTAAAAGGTATGGAATAAAGTCGTTCGGATTCCCTCTCTTCGAAATACTCTGCAAACCAGTCAACCTTCGGCTTTAAAGTATCGTAAGTACTTTTCAGTTTTTTTGATAATTGAGCACAACCATCTGGAAAAGTGACGTCTTCGCAAACGCTCTTTGCAAAACTTATATCAACCGGGTGTTGGCTGGTCAGTGCCTTGAAATCTTTGGCCCAATGGATGCGTTGCATCAAGTCATCCCAATCGGTATTCTGGCCTTGGTAAAAAGGATCGAGTGGTCGGCAGCTGGTTTCTTTTTCTTGAATATTGGCCTGGAGGTCACGTATGCGCTGGAGTCTTCCAGCTGCTTGACTAATTGCCTTAAAGAGATCCAGCTCTTTCTGCAGCCGAGCAAAATCCGTGTTGAGTCCTCTTGAATGTTGCACAAAGATATCGTCAAAGAAAACTTTGTTGCTCGAAAACCAGGATTCGATAGCCTCCAGTTCACTCAAACCATTGAGGAGGCCCAGCAAATTCTCGTAGCTTGCCTTATGCTTAATCTGTTTCGTGTGAGCTTGCAGAATGTATTTATCTTTCTTGAAACTCTTGCCAAGTCGGCTAAAAGCACTTTTATATTGTGTGCGGAAACGATGAAGAAGGGTAGCATGGTCAACATCAAATACCCCTTCCTCATAATTCAAGCGGATGAAACTTTCTATATATCGATGTCGTTCGGCTGAAACTTGCGCATTATTAAGTGTGTTTTCAAGCTTGTCAAGTGATCTTTCATTTGACCATCTAATGAATGCTTGATTGTCCAGGATAAACTGTTGCAAACAATTCTCTTGCTCTTCCGCCGCCTCCTTTTCTAAGGCTGGGACAGGATCAAAGGGAACCTTACCTCCCAGGCTAGTAACAAGCGTTATAGTGTCTTCGTATGCACTCACTGACATCAACAGTTGATCGTGAAATGTGCGCAACTCGGTCGCATCAGACTCAAGCGAGTCCAAGTTTTCGTGCAACAGCCAGGAAAACGGGATACCGGGAGCATTGGCTGCCATGGTCAATACTCGGAGGTAACCTTGATAACTGTTAAGCGAAAAAGTTGCCCTTTCCGTCTTATCCAAGAAATTGTTTCCGTCGCGATCCATTTCTTTTGCAGCACGAGAAATTTTGGGCAGCTCGGCGATAAATGCGTTCCTTAAATCCATCGAAATGTGTTGAACCGATGCCCCATACCAGGGATTGTCCCGATAATCACCGGTCATTTGCCTAATCTGCCTGGAATAGTTTTCAATTAAAGATCTCAGTTCCATAAACTGATCGCGTGTGATACTTTCAACACCGGGAATCCCAAACCGAAGAGCCGGATAGTCGTAGAGTTTTGCAAGGTTCCCTTGTGCATGGTAAATCGTAATACCCAGAGGCTGTACAAGTTGATGCAGTTCAGACACATACCTCTTTAGTCGACTGCGGCGCTCATGGAGGGTGCGGAGCGTATGGAAGGCCTCATCTTTAATACTCGCAGTGTTTCTTGTTAACTCCATGGAGTCACTTAATTGGCTGAGTACGTCTTTTTTACTTGTTTTGTGACTATGAAGTGCAAGACAAAAATCGTTTAATCCTGAATCTTTAAGTCTTCGGTAAACGACATCCAAAGCAGCTTTTTTCTCGGATACGAATAGCACGGTCTTTCCACCGGCCAGCTTCTCCGCGATGATATTGGCGATTGTCTGACTTTTTCCTGTGCCAGGTGGTCCCTCTAATACAAAGCTTACCCCCTCTTTGGCCAAAAGTATGGCGTCTTGCTGACTCGAATCTGCATCCAAGACTTGAAAAATGTCGACCGGATCCGTATTACCATCGTGATCATAGTTGGAAACATCTATTGTGGGCTCAGATGCCAGTAACGAGGGGTCGCCACTTATGGCACGGACAACCGGATGGGATAGAATCTTCTCTCTGTTCCTTTCCAGATCCGCGTACATGTTTATCTTGAGGAAAGTAAATAGCCCAAGACCAACATCTCGCCTAACTGACCCGTTTGGAATGCCCGTAACCGATCGTTCAATTTGTGACAAATACTCTTCAATACCGCATTCATCATCGAAATCTGGTAACTCTTTTCCGAAATCATCCATCAGTTTGTGTTGAAGAGTAGGATTCAACACAATTTCGTCTTCATGGAGTTCCAGGATATACGGATCACTGATTGATTTGTTGTTAAGAGTGACGGGAACCAAAACTAAAGGAGAGCTGAGCTTCAAGTCGGAATCAGGTGATTCATGCCAGTCAAGAAATCCAAAGGAGAGAAAGAGAACATTGACTCCCTGCTCTTCGATAGCGGTACGTGCTCTGTTGCGAATGTTTCGCAGCGTTTTTTGCTGATCTTTTGGGGTTTGATTCGTAATAATCTGAGCGTCCGTGTGATTCCTTGGTTTCAGCCCAAATCCATCTTCAGCATTTGCAATATTATCTTTTTCTTCTTCATCATCTTCCTGTTCATCGATGTAAGGAAATTCAAGAGGTTTCTCTGCTTCAACTAACGTTTCCCAAAGTGTCACGTAATTGGGAGTCAATATTCGCAAACTCGAACGTTTGGTGTCTTTGAAATCTACAAGTCGATTTCTTTTTGAAAGGTCAAGCAGTTTCTTTTTCCAAATGTCGATCTTGGGTGAAACTGGATTCTTTTCAGCTGGAGATATCTTTACCGTTTCTTGTGGAAAAACTGCTTGATCGGTTGCTTCAATTTCCACTCCGCTCCCTTGGGGTGACCTTATCATATCCGTTTCTTGAAACATGAATCTTCTCCAAATACTCCGTGTACATAACCTTGAATGACTGTTTTCCCGTTACGAACTAACGGGAAATCTCTGAATCATATGGAGCTCAGATTGGGTTGGAAATCAATGGCAGAACTCCTGAAATTAACATCACCCGAGCCTTCTAGGTTAAATATCTCATAGAAGATATTACCAATAGATTGGTATAAATATCAAAGCGACAAGTTGAATGTTCTGGTCAAAGTGACTAAGCTTAATCCTTGGGGCTGTACACATCAGAAGCATGAAGAGTTTCCAAAACAGGACTAAATGCTGTCACATCAGTCCATTTGATGTCTAATACCATATGTAAGGGTCACTCAAATTGCAGACCGACGCACAACACATTCCTGTTGAGAATTATTCTAGCTAAGCTTTTAATAACATCGAGTTGTCGTGAGTACTCCTATTCGCTCGTTTCAGACCCCAACGGTATATAAACTTTCTTTAACGGAATCAGTTTCTTATACCTATCACTTAGCTTTTCGTAATACTGCAGGATCAATTCTACCAACTCAACCCCATTGATTCCGCGAATAATGGGTGAGCCTTCCAGATACTTCTTTGCATTGTCCGTGTAGTCGGCCAATGTCACAAAAAGGCCGTAATCACCTTCACGCATGGCGCCTTTGAGCGACTGGATCGTAGATTCTCCGATATTCGCATCACCGCTTTTCACCTGAACGATGATTCTGGGCGGCAGCTCATCCTTGTAAGCAGTAATGTCAATACCTCTGTCACCACCTTGCTTTGAAACGGAAGTCCGATAACCCATGGCTTCGAGAAGATCCGCTACAAAGTCTTCGAAATCGTAACCTTTTAGTCGACTGGCAAGTTCCTTAATGATAAAGTCTGTTGTCATCTCAATGATGTTATCTGCAGTTACCGAGGACGAGTCATCTATTCCAGGTTTACCGGGAACTTTTTTCAGAGATTCCAAAAATTCGTCTGCAAAATTCCTAACAGAAAAGAAGGTCATATAAGCCCCAATTTCATACAGAGCACCAGGCGTGAAAGATGTCCTAGGAATATGCTTCAGCCATTTGACTTTTCGTTGGTGAACATAGTGTTCTGCTTCTGGCTGGAAAAAATAGTCCCCCTCCACGACGCCAATATTGACACGGCGATCCTGTTTGGAGGGATAGATCACATAATCACCGATCTTAAGCTCATGAACAAAACGAAAAAGCATCCCCGCACTCGTGGGGATGGAGCCCTTTTTTGCCTCAGGAAATACCTTAGCAAAGTGTTCTTTATAGGCCTCTCTGGATGGTTCCAGTTTTCTTAAATCACCCATTTCCTTCCAGCCGATCGCAATCACTTTAGATTTCAGAAAAAGTTCTTCATCCTGTGAATGAATACCCCAAACGGCCACATCTTCAACACCATTCATTCAAATACCCCTTTCTCCCGTATAACCTCGCCCAAACAATTCTGGATACGAGCAGGAATAAATTTATTCTGCTCCTATACTTCCACCATTAATACCAGTCTAACATTTAACAGATCCAGTCACGCGAATGCCGCTTGTGCATGATCAAAGCGAGAGAACCATCCTTTGGGGCCAACCATCCTTCCTAATCTGCAAGTGATTGGCAATCACAAAAATTGTTCACCAGTGCCACAGAACGAAGTTGATCTGATCAGAATAATGGGCCCCTCCTTCCCCTCCCCCTAATAAACACAAGTCAACCACCTTGACAACTATAAGGTACCTAACTATAATACGCTTAGGTACCTTACTTATACTCTAGAAAGACAACAAAATGGAAAACAAAGACACCTTAGATACCATCATGCGCCTGGCCCGCGTCACCCGAAGAAATCATCCGGGACGATCCCGGGGCCATCACTTCTCCCGCAGTATTTCCCGCTCTCTAATGATCCTGCAAGAAGAAGGCCCCATGCGAGCCAGCGAATTGGCCGAACGCTTGGACATCCGACCTGCTTCACTAACCGAACAATTGACGAAAATGGAAGCCCACGGCCTCATCCAACGGGAAAAAGATCCGGCTGACAGGCGGGCCATCCTGGTGACTCTCACAAAAAGCGGAAAGGCCCGGCTTGACAAGGACAGAGCGGAAAGACAGGCCTGGAATAAAAAACTGGAAGCAGCCATGACAGAAGAAGAACTCGGGAACTTTGCCCAGCTTGCCGAAAAATTGATCGCCTTCTTTGAAGCCCAATCACCTCCGGAAAAGAATCATAGAAGGTCCGGAGACACTCCGCATGACCGGCCCAAAGGCAGAAAAGGACCTCGCTCGTGAACGGCAGAGGAGGCAGGGGTTTTCGCTATGAAACCGAGGAAGAAAGACAGAACCGGCCCAAGGTAACCAAGAAGCTTCTTTCCCGGATCTTTTCCTACCTGAAACCCTATTGGTCCCGCCTTGCCTTATCCTTACTCACCATTGTGGTGGCAGCTGTTTTGGACGTCTTTCCTTCCATCTTGACAGGCCGCATCATCG
Organism: Fastidiosipila sp.; assembly: GCA_012511175.1. Classification (NCBI taxonomy): domain Bacteria; kingdom Bacillati; phylum Bacillota; class Clostridia; order Eubacteriales; family Oscillospiraceae; genus Fastidiosipila; species Fastidiosipila sp. The sequence goes on from JAAZGO010000017.1 coordinate 8,737, forward strand.
ATGACGGCTTCATCGGGGGCGATTTTCGATTGCTGGTTCTGTTAGTCCTCTTGGCAGTGGGAGTCATGGTGACCTCCAGCCTGCTTGGTTTACTGGAAAACTACCTCAATACCAGCGTCTCCCAACACATCGTGCGGGACATGAAAAACGGCATGTACGGCCATCTGCAGCAGATGTCCCAGCGCTTCTTCACTGTCAACAAACAAGGCGACATCATCACCCGGATGACGGGGGATATCGGGGGCATCCAGGGGGTCATCTCCGGCACCCTGACCCGGACCGTCTCCAATGTGGCCATGCTGACGGTTTCCATTATTGCCATGGTCCAAAAAAACTGGCTGCTGGCCCTGGTGGGGATCGCCATCCTTCCCCTTTTCATCCTGCCGACCAAATCGGTGGGCAAAAGAAGGTGGAAGCTGACCATGGAAGCCCAGGAGCAACACGATGAAGCCAATCAGCAGCTGAACGAGACCCTGTCGGTCAGCGGTCAGCAGCTGGTCAAAATCTTTACCCGGGAAGAAGAGGAATACGAAAAATTCACCCGGGTCAATGAAAAGATCCGGAAACTGACGGTGAAAGAAGCCATGGCAGGCCGCTGGTTCCGGATGGCCATCGGGACTTTTGCCAATCTGGGACCCATGCTGATCTACCTGATCGGGGGCATCCTGATCCTGCAAAAGGGCTATACGGGCCTGACCGTAGGGGATGTCACCGTCATGGTCACCCTCCTGACCCGCATGTACCGGCCGGTCAGCGCCCTCTTAGGCGTCCCGGTAGACTTTTCCCGGGCCATGGCCCTCTTCAGCCGCATCTTCGACTATTTGGACATGCCGGTGGAGATTGAGAATAAGAAAGACGCCATCGTACTGGACACCATGACCGGGGAGTTGGCCTTCCACAAGGTCAACTTCGGCTATGATCCTGACAAGGCCATCCTTAAGGATATCTCTTTTGTCGTCCCCGCCCGGAACATGACAGCCATCGTCGGCCCCTCGGGGGCAGGCAAGACCACCATCACCAATTTGGTCATACGGCTTTACGATGTCACCGGCGGCCAGGTCACGATCGATGGGGTGGACATCCGCGACCTGGACCTTAAGTGCCTGAGGCAACAGATCGGCATGGTGACCCAGGAGGCCTACCTCTTCAATGGCAGCATCCGGGACAACCTGCTCTATGCCAGAGCTGACGCCACCGAAGCCCAGCTGATCCATGCCTGCAAGGAGGCCAGGATTTATTCCTTGATCGAGTCTTTGCCCCAGGGCCTGGATACCCTGGTTGGCAACCGGGGCATCAAGTTGTCGGGAGGAGAAAAACAAAGGTTGTCCATCGCGCGCGTCATCCTGAAAGACCCCCGCATCATCATCTTTGATGAAGCGACCTCCTCACTCGATTCCATCACCGAAAACCTGATCCAGGAGGCCATCGAACCTCTGCTGAGGGGCAGGACCAGCCTGGTCATCGCCCACCGGCTTTCCACGGTCATGGCAGCCGACCAGATCCTAGTGCTTCATCAAGGCCGTATTGTGGAGACCGGTCAGCATCAGGACTTATTGAAGAATAACGGGATCTATAAGGAACTTTACGAGACCCAGTTCAAGAAGGTTTTGGAGGCCGTCTGACGTCCTCTCCCGTACGCCGGATCTTCTACGTGGGGAAAAAGGTTGACGATCCTGGACTTTCTTATTCCTCCGTCTCAAACAGGCGGTTCCTGTTTTTAATCAGGGTCAGCAGCCGGTCTTCCAGAAGATCGATGATCTCCTGATTGGAAGTCTGGACGGCATGCTGGAAGGCAGCAAAGGTTGAGGCAATAGAAGCCTCAATCATTTGAAGTTGTCGGTCGGTTCCGGGATTGGATTCACGAAAAGCCTCAAAAATCCTTTGTGCCGCTTCCCGCGCTTGATCCGTCCTGGCTTCAGCCACAAGTGCTTCCGCCTCCATGGTTTTTTGGGTTAGATAAGTCATTGTCTCTTTCTCCTCTCACATGGTCCAATCCGGTTTTTCGTATTGGTCCTGTCAAACCGCAAGGGATGCTCTCTACCGAACCCTAACACAGACAGCGCGGCCAATCCGTAAGAAATGGTCAGTATTGATTCGAAACAGGAGCAGGGAGCTGACCCCAGACTCACAAAGTGTGAGGGTCCGCTCCCTGCTGATACTTTATCCTTCCTTTAGATTGATTTTGCCTTGACCTTTCCTGCAGGGTTGATGAGCCTTGGCCTCCTGACCATTTACTTTTTCCGCTTGGGCCGGATCACCAAAAACCAGACCAGGACAGCTGACAGGGCCAGGACCAGACTAAGACTCAGGATCAGCCAGGGAAGCAGCTTGTTTTTCTCCTGTTGTCCCGGCTGTTCCGGTTCCGCCGAAGGTTCCGGCTCCTCTGCCTGAGGTGGTTCCGTCGTACCCGGTCCGGTCATGGATGAAGTCGGTTCGGTCACGATTGTTTCATGCTCTGTTACCGGTTCCGTGGTCACAGCTGTCGTCTCCTCCGGCGGGGTCTCGGCAGCAATATCGCTGTAAGACCGGGAGACAAAGTTGCCATCGGAGGTACTCACTTCGTAGATGACAGCGATTGAATACTCCCTTTTCATTCCGGGGGCCAGACCCTTATCGATGAAGGCGGGCGTCCCTGATTTCTGGATGCTGCCCTGGGAGGTGAGCTTGTTGCCCTCTTTCAGGAAAACTTCATAGTGGCTGACGAAGGCTTCCGCGTCGGGATCCCCTGTCGCATCCGGACAGGGGTCCCAGGAAAGCTTGATCTGGTCTTTGCCTGGCGTCGCTTTCAGGTTTCGGATGGGTGAGAGCTGGACCTTGTAGCGTTTTTCCTGGGCTGAAATCTTGTTGATGAGCTGGAGGGTTTTACTTCCTTGAGAGAGGTCCAGATAATTCAATTGGAGATCGAGGCAAGCGTAGTCGGAATTGGCGATTCCTTCCGGCAGCTGGGTCAGGCGATTGAGATGCAGATCAAGATTATTGAGTGTTTTCGACTTGAAGAGAGCATCGGGCAGGGAGGTCAGCTGGTTGTTTGCGACTTCCAACGATTGGAGTTTTCCGGAGGATCCCAGTGAAGAGGGAAGGGAAGACAAGTCGGCCGAGCAGAGAGAGAGTACACGCAGATTGGGCATCTTCCCCAAGGCATCCGGCAGGCTTTTCAGTGCGTTATTGCTCAAATGAAGTACATCAAGCGTCTTGCTGTATTCCAGCAAAGCCTGGGGGAAGGCCGTGAACTTGTTGCTGTGAAGGTCGATGTATTCCAGATTGGATAAGCCTAGACCGGCGGGAAAACTGCTGATCTGGTTGCTGCCCAGATGCAGATGCCGGAGTTTCGGGCAACCCTTTAAGTGGTTGATATCCTTGATCTTGTTGTAGTGAATGTAGAGGGTTCTCAGGTTCGGTATTTGGGATATGGCAGACGGAACCTCCGAAAACTCGCAGTTGTTCAGGTACAGGAGCTCCAGTTTTTCCATATTCGTCATGTCCGGCAGGAAATTCAAAGGATTATAGGAAGCGATAAGTTCCGTGATATTGACGCAGTGCTGGACACCCTCCAAGTCCTTGATGCCCATATTGGACAAGTTGAGCTTGCCGGTCAGTTGCGCCAACTCTTTGTTGGTCAGGGGCACACTGTAAAGTAGAGGGGGCTTCCCGCATGCCTGGTGGAGGGCAATATTCAAATTTTTGTCGGGGATTTCCACCTGAAAGACAAAATCGCCGGGTCCGAAAGCCAGGACGGGTGTCAGGCGGACCGGCAGGTTTCCGGCCAGGGCCAGAAGGACGAGGATCAGGATCAAGGACAGGAGGCGGACTCCATTTCGTTCGGTTTTCATTTTCTTCTCCTTTAAAGCCCATGGTGCCGGCGAGCATGCTTGATCTTAATGCAAGCACCCGGGGTCTTTTCTTTCGTTCTTTAAGGGAGATCGTCCGTCTCTTCCATGTGCAGCCACCACCTTTCGTGGCAATGCTTATGGCGCAGCAACAGTCATAATATGATTTATTATACACGTTGCGGGACAAATCGTTTTTTTGTCGGGTTAAGGCATGGACCAGCCAAAGACAAAAAGCGATATAGAAAACCCCGCAGCTTTGAACTGCAGGGCATCTGATGGGGGCGAATGGGGCATTCAGGCCCGCCGGTTTTGAGTTCATGGCGTCAGGGACGAGCGCATTTTAAGGATCTCCGTCAAGGGCTTTTTTGTCAGGCCTCCATGCTTCTCTAACCGGCTTTTATTTATTGGGTGCTATGCCTCCTTTCGCACTCCCTCGCTCGCCTTCTTCTTCCTGAGCCTGATCACCAGCACCCAGCCTATGACTGCCGCAAGGAGCAGGATGGGGGTCAGGATAATGAGCAGCCAGAAAAGGATCCCCTTTTTGTTGTCCTTGTCGTTCTTCGAAAGATCCTCTGCCTGAGAGGGACCTTGGGTTTGAGATGGCTCCGTGCCCATTATTTGGGTCACTGAGGTGTCCGTGGATGACGGCTCCCTGAACGGTTCCGTGGTGACAGTGGTCGTTTCCTGCGGCAGGGTCACGGCTGAAATCTGGGCGTAGTGGGCCGAGGGAAAGTCATCCGTGGTGGAGTCTTTGATTTTGTAAAAGACACCGACCGCGTAACTTCTTTCCGTATCCACCGCAAGATCCGTGTCCGTGAAGGTCGTCGTATTCTTATCGACCGTGCCCAAAGAGGTCCAACTGCCGCCCTCCACCAGGAAGACCTCGTAATGGAGGAGCTGGCCCTCATAGCCATCGATTTCGAAGCCTTTGCAGGGCTTCCAGGACAGGGTGATCCAGTCCATGCCCGCTTCGGCCTTCAGATCCCGGATGGGGGTCAGCTGGTGTTCGTAGTATTTTTCACTGGCATTGATATTCTTCAAAAGATTGAGCGTGGGGCCAGGCGTCAAATCCAGGTAATTGCCCGAGACAAAAAACAGATCGTAATGGGGTTCCGTCACAGTTGAAGGGAGGCTGGTCAGGCGGTTGGCGCCCGCGATGAACTCCGTCAGCTGTTCGGCTTTGAAAAGGTCAGCCGGCAAGGAAGTCAGCCGGTTCATGCTGACATCGAGGTATTCCAGAGGAGTTGATCCCAGATTGGCCGGCAGCCTCTCCAAAAGATTGTTGTGCAGATAAAGGGACCGCAGGTGTGCCATCGTTCCCAGTTTATTGGGCAGGGACTTGATCTGGTTCCAGGCCAGACGGATGACTTCCAGCTGGGTGGAATCCAGGATGCTGTCAGGGAAAGCGGTCAGTCGGTTTTCGGACAAATCAATTTCGGTTAGACTGGCAAGACCCAGGTTCTGAGGAACGGAGGCAATCCTGTTCCCCTGGAGGTTGACGCTCACGAGCTTGTCCATGTCCTTCAGCGCCTCAAGATTCCTGATCTGATTGTTGCTCATATTCAGGTATTTCAGCTGGGGAAGCTCGGAAATTCCTTCCGGGATTTGGGTGAACTGGCACTCGTCCAGACCAAGATAGATCAGGGAATCCATGGCCTTGAGATCCGGAAGGCTTGAAAGCGGATTGCGCGACGCAAAAAGCCACTCGACGTTGGTGCAATGCTGGATCCCCTCCAGGTCCCGGATATTCCGGTTGTCCAAATCCAGATTACCTTCCAGCTCAAAAAGATCCACAATGTTTAAGGGGATGTGGTATTCAAGAGGGGACTTGCCGCAGGCCTCATGGAGGGCAATGTCCAGATTCTCATCGGGAATGGTGACAAAGAAGGTAAAATAGGGAAAATCACCCGGACCCCAAGCCTGGGCGGGCATCTGACCAGACGGAAAGCTCCAAAGGAGTACGCCTGCCAGAAAGATTAAAAGAATCCATCGCAAAGGGAGGATTCGTTCCCTTTCTCTTTTTTTCTTTTTCATCTTCTCCTCCTTAATTCTTGGATTGAAAAGATCCTGTAAAGAATGTGTACCGGAAACAGGCAGTGACCTCTTCTAATTTTTCTTCTAACGGGAAATGTCCTACTGGTCCAGGCGCCGCCGGCAACCGATTGATCGGACGGGTCGGACGTCAACGAAAGTTGAATCCTAGCCTGAATGCATTATAACACCAGGCCGCCGGCAAGGGGCCTTTATTGCAAGGAAAAAGGGCGATCACACACCATTTTCCTATCGCTCCATCGGACAATAGCTGGTGTAGAATTGCCGATACGGCAGGCCCTCGTGAGTCTATGATGAGATATCAGTGATTCTCATCCGTCGTATGGCTGATTGAACCGGATTCATCACCCAGCTTATAGACATGGATGACAGGTTCGTCATGATAACCTCTCCGCTCGGCAACAAAAATCCTTTGTCCTGCTGCGTCGTAAGCAACACCGCCTATTTCATAAGCCTTTGTATCATCCGTGTAGGGAAAGAACAACGGGAAATGGTCCGTAGGCACAATATCCCATGGGTTGAGCTCCTGGTTGGCAACTTTTAATAAGTCTTCAACAGCATAAAGCCAAACATAAGGAGCGTAAGGCCAGGCGTGTGTGCCTTTCATATCAACCTGGGCCGGATCATAGACATATTTTTCGTCATAGTTGGGTATCTTGGTCCTGTCGAGCTTTTTGTTGTTTGTACCCTGGCCGTATCCGGGAACCCCAAGGCCGGTGCTTCCGAAAAAGATGACCTGCGAGGAAGCTTTTGGGAAAACCATCCCTGTCACTTGCGTTGACATATTGTATGGGGGATTTGGACTTGTTTCATTATCCCAAGTCCCCAGGGTCGGGTGTTCAAGAGGATATGCCAGCAGGGTTTTGGCGGGGCAGGGGGTTTTGCCCAGATCCTTGATGTCAAAACTGAAGGCGGAAGGGCCCAGCGAAGTCCTTTCAGCCTTGGGGATACCCCCTTGACCGGTGATGGTCGTGGCCTTGAATAGTCGCCTCATCTCCTCAGGTATTTCTGCCATATAACCTGCCAGATAGCCTGTTCCCCAGTCACCCACTTTGAACATTCCTTTGAAATCATTCTTGACTGAAAAATCCAGACCCCTGATTCCATGGGACAAAACAGCTTTTTCCGCATCTTCGTGATAGGCATAGGAACTGACCAGCAGCTTGTTGTCCTGAACCAGAAGACCGCCGATCTTGATATTGGTGGGCAATTTTCTGCCATTGAAGCCGATATGGTTGAGTTTGCCTTCCGTGATATCCGAAAGAGCCTGGATGACACGGGCTCTGGGAAGACTTCCCGCTTCGGTTGCCTTAACAGGCTCCGGAATTGAAATCTCCCCAACAAGCTGATAGTGATCATGACCGACCATGAAAAGACTGTCATTGTTCGGATTGTAAGCCAGTCCTGTCGCGCTCCATTCGTAGGTTTGCTGATCCTGTCCCTCCGGAGGCAGGAAGGAACCCAGATATTTGATGGAATTTGAGGAGAGGGTGTTTTGACCTGGTTGAACAGTTTCTTTTTGTTCGATTTGGCCCTTTTCTGACGGAGGATCAAGCTCGCTCTCTTCTGCCGGCGAATGATCACTGCAGGAGCAGCATGCAAAGGCAGAAAAGAGAATAAGACCAAGAATGAAAAGATTCAAAATTCTTATTTTCATTTTTTATCTCCAGTGAAAGCAAGCTTTCTCAAAGAGCCAAGAGTACAAAGTAATCTTAGATGTATTATATTATGCTGAACAGGTTTCAAGTCCAGAATCTTGGTTCAAATTCACCCTCTGTGCCTCTCAGAAGCGCATGGAATGGCAAGCATCATGGAATCTCAGAAAAAATTCGTATCAAAGACAAGACAAAAGCCCCGTAACTTCACTATTACAGGGCTTTCTGGTGGAGACGAAGGGGATCGAACCCTCTACCTCTTGAATGCCATTCAAGCGCTCTCCCAAGTGAGCTACGTCCCCGAGACCTGAATTAAACTAGCACAGAGGATCGGGGAATGTCAAGCAAAACCACGGACGGTAACCATTTGGTAAGATGGCAGTGTTATGACTCTATTTTCCTCAAGGAGGTTACTTCATGGATTTCAAACAATTGGCTACAGACCGCTATTCCTGCCGGAAATTGAGCGGCCGGAAAGTGGATGAGAAACTCGTTCAACATTTATTGGAAGTGCAGCGGCTCTCCCCCACCGCCTGCAACAACCAGCCCCAGCGTATTTACGTCCTGGAAGGCGAGGAAGCGGCCCGGATGGTGAACCGGGTCAGCTCCTATGACTTCGGAGCCCGCCTCTTCTTTGTCGTCTGTTATGATAAAGAGATCAGCTGGAAAAGAAAATACGACGGCTTTGACGGTGGCATTATGGACGCCGTCATTGCTGGCTGTCATTTGGACCTGGCTGTTGCTGAAGCCGGTCTTGGAACCTGCTGGATCGGAAGCTTTGATCCCGTGGCTTTGGCTGAAGCCATGGATTTGCCTGAAAACCATGTCCCGGTTGCCATCTTCCCCGTCGGTTACCCCACAGAGGAAGCCCGGCCCTCCCGGGCCCACGGCAACCGCCTGCCCCTCGAAGAACTGGTAATCGACCGGAGATGACAGAGCCTGTACCGGAAAGCGATGGCCTGGAGCGCGTCTGCCGGACCCCGGGCATGACGGCCCGCGAAAGAAAATGGGCCAGCCTTGGGGTGGCCGTCACCGGCCTGCTGATGAACCTTGTTTTGGCTGCGGCTAAACTTGTGGCCGGCTATTTTGCCTCCAGTATCGCCATCACGGCCGACGGCTGGAACAACCTGTCGGATTCCTTGAGTTCCGTCATCTCCATCGTCTCCATCCGGATGACCGCCAAGCCTGCGGATAAAAAACACCCCTTCGGCTACGCCCGGTTCGAATACATTGCCTCCTCGGTCATCGCTTTGGGCATGCTGACCGTGGCGGTCCAGGTGGGTTACCGGGCTATCCTGAGGACCCTTTCACCCGCTCCTTTGGCAACCGATTATCTGACCTTTCTTGCCCTCTCCTTCTCCATTTTGGTCAAGCTGATCCAGTACTTCTTCTACCGGGCTCAGGGGAAAAAACTGGTCTCCACGGTCTTCATGGCCGCCTCCCGGGACAGCATGGCCGACGTTTACGCGACGTCGGGCGTATTGGTTGCCACCCTGCTTTACGCCATTTTTGGCATCAATGTGGACGGTCCGGCCGGCCTGATCGTCAGTTTATTGATCGCCTGGTCTGCCGTGTCCATCATGAGGAAGACCGCCACCTTATTGATCGGGGGCAAGCCCTCTTCGGAGATGACGGCCCTGATCAGCGAAAAGATCCTGGGGGCGGACCCCCGGATCGTGGGCGTTCACGACCTGATCGTCCACGACTACGGGCCGGGCAGTCTTTTTGCCACCGCCCACGTGGAACTGGACAGCCGGTCCAGCTTCATTGAGGCCCATTTGATCATTGACTGCGTCGAGCGAATGCTTTTGCGCGACTATGACATCCACCTGCTTTTACACGCCGATCCCTATTACGTGGACGATGCCGAACACCAGGCCCTGCATGCTCAACTTCAGGCCGTAGCCCGGGAACTGGCTCCCGGGGCGGTCATCCACAGCCTCCACCTCTTTTTGTCCGACCAGAATGTCCGGGTGGCCTCCTTCGATGTCAGCGTACCCGGGGAGCTTGCGATGACCGAAGAGGAATTCTTCCGGGCCTTCCGGGACAAGGTCAGGGCTTATGACCCGGACCTTGTATTGTGGATCACCCTGGATCGGGAATACATGAGCGTGGTCTCCGATGACCGGCCCAACCTGCATGTAACCGCCGGCCGGGACTGATTCATTCGCTTGTTTAATTGACTGAAATCTCCTTGTCATAGTTCTTTGCCTCTTGTTACAATGGAGAAGGCCGCCGGTTGGTCTTGGCCGAGCAGAAACGAGGGGCTGTCAGATGAAGCAATTTTTATCGGGGAACGAGGCTGTCGCGCGGGGCCTTTACGAGGCCGGCGTCAGCGTCGGCAGTGCCTATCCCGGAACTCCCAGCACGGAAATTTTCGAAAACTTGAGCCAATATGAAGGCATCTACCATGAATGGGCGCCCAATGAAAAAGTGGCTGTCGAGGTGGCTTACGGTGCCTCCATCGCCGGTGTCCGGGCCGTGGCCGCCATGAAACATGTGGGCTTGAATGTGGCCGCCGACCCTCTCTTCACCGCCGCCTACAATGGGGTGGAAGGAGGCTTTGTCATCATCTCGGCCGATGATCCGGGCATGCATTCCTCCCAGAATGAGCAGGACAACCGCCACTACGCCCGGGCCGCCAAGGTGCCCATGTTCGAGCCGGCCGACAGCCAGGATTCCCTGGACATGATCCGGGAAGCCTTCGAAGTCTCCGAGCGGTTTGACATCCCCGTCCTCTTCCGCATGACCACCCGGGTCTGCCACGCGCGCAGCCTGGTGGAGGAGGGGGGACCTGTGACCGTGGAGGCCAAACCTTATAAGCGAAACGCCAAAAAACACATCGCCACACCGGCCAATGCGATTGTCCATCGCAGGGAACTGGAACAAAAGCTGGCGGACCTTTCCGCTTATTCTGAAAGCTGTAAGTTCAACCGGATGGATATCCGGGGTGGCAAGGTGGGAGTGGTCACGGCGGGCGGTGCCTCCCTGATCGCCCGGGAAGTCTTCCCGGACGATAGCTCCTTTTTGACCCTGGGCTTCACTCATCCCCTGCCACTGAACCTGATCCGTGACTTTGCGGGGAAGGTGGAAACCCTCTACGTGGTCGAGGAACTGGACGGCTTCATGGAGGAGCAGATCAAGGCGGCCGGCATCCCCTGTATCGGCAAGGATCTTGTTCCCCGCATGTATGAACTGAACCCCACCATCTTGAAAGAAGCCCTGACCGGAGAGGTGCCTGAGCTAAGGGAAGTGGAAGCTGAGGCGGTGCCCCGGCCCCCTGTCCTCTGCCCCGGCTGCCCTCACAGGGGTTTCTTTTACACCCTGTCCCGGCGGAAAAAAACCATTGTCACCGGTGACATCGGCTGTTACGCCCTGGGCGGCTCGCCGCCCTTGTCCGCCATGGACACCACCATCTGCATGGGGGCCGGCTTCACCGTGGCCATGGGCATGGCCAAGGCCTTTGAAAAGACCGGGGCCGACTGGACCATCTTCGGGGTGGTCGGCGACTCCACCTTCTTTCACAGCGGCATCACAGGGGCCATCGAGATCTTCTACAACAAGGGACGGGTTATCCCCGTGGTGTTGGATAACAGCACCACGGCCATGACCGGCCAGCAGGAAAATCCCGGCACCGGTTACAACCTGGAGGGGGAGGTGGCCTCGGTCATCTCCATCGAGGGTATTTTCTCCGCCATCGGTTACAAAGAAGTCATCACGGTCGATCCCCAGGACTTGACCGCCATGAAAGCCGCCATCGAGGAAGCCGCCGCAAGCGCTGAGCCCTGCGCCATGGTGGTGCGCCGCCCGTGTGTTTTGATCAAGCGGCTGCCTTTGGAACCCGCCATGTGCTATGTGGACCGGGATCTTTGCACCAGCTGCCGCATGTGCCTTCGGGTCGGCTGTCCGGCCATCTTCTTCGTGGACGGCAAGGCCATGATCGACCGCAACCAGTGCGTGGGCTGCACGGTCTGTTTGCAGGTCTGTCCCTTCGACGCCATCAAAAAAGAGTGAATGCCATGAACGAGAAACAAGTCAAGACGATTTTATTGGCCGGTGTCGGCGGACAGGGAACGATCCTGGTCAGCCGGATCCTGACCCAGGCCCTGATGGATGCCGGCTACGATGTCAAAATGAGCGAAATCCACGGCATGGCCCAGCGGGGCGGCAGCGTATCGACCACGGTCCGCTATGGGGACAAGGTCCAGTCCCCCCTGATCGGCAAGGGAGGAGCCGACATCCTGGTCGCCTTCGAACAGATGGAGGCGGTCCGCTGGTCTCCCTGGCTGAAACCGGACGGGGTGGCCGTGGTCAATGACTACCGGATCCGGCCTTTGCCCGTTGCCGCCGGTTCAGCGGACTACCCGGGCAACTGCCTGGAAGCGCTGGCAGAAGCCTTCCGTGTGATTGCCCTGGATGCCGGAGCGGCCGCCATGGCCCTTGGCAACGCCCGGGTCATGAACATGGTCATGCTGGGCGCCTTGGTTCAGGCCTTCGGCATGGATGAATTTGACTGGGCCAGTGCCCTGACCCGGCATGTGCCCCCCCGCTACCTTGAGATCAACCGCAAAGCCTTTGCGAAAGGCCGGGAACTGGCGGGCGTAAGCGCCTAGGAAAGGAACCGACATGACAGAAGAAGACTATCCGGGGTATTGCTCTGAACGCACCCTCAGCTACGGCAGACAAAAGTCGGTCATCCGCCAGCTTTTCGAATACGGAAAAAAAACCGCCGGGGAAATGGGGCCTGACCAGGTCTTCGACTTTAGCATCGGAAATCCCAGCGTTCCGCCGCCTCGTCAAGTCGACGAGGCTTTTTGTTCCCTGCTGGAAAAGGAAGCACCCCTGGCCCTCCACGGCTACACCAGCGCGCCGGGAGATCCGGCTGTCCGCCAGGTCATTGCCGCTGAACTCAACCGCGAGTATGGCACCGCCTATGATGGAAACAACTTATATCTAACCTGCGGGGCGGCGGCGGCCCTCTCCTCCACCTTCCGGGCCCTGACCCTGTCGGGTGAGGAAAACGAGATCATTGCCATCGCGCCCTACTTTCCCGAGTACAAATGCTTCGTCGAGGGCCACGGTGCCCGCCTGGTACCGGTTCTCTCCAGCCTGCCCGGCCTGGGGCTTCCCCTTGAAGCCATTGAGAATGCTATCACGTCGTCAACACGTGCTATCATCATAAACTCGCCTAACAATCCTTCGGGCAAAATCTATCAAGTGTCGGAGTTGCAGGCCCTTGGGGCTCTTTTAGAAGAAAAATCCCGGCTTTTCGGCCGGCCTCTATTCATTGTTTCGGACGAGCCCTACCGCGAACTGGTCTATGATGGCCGCAAAACCCCCTTCATCCCCCTGATCTATCCCAATACAGTGGTCTGCTACTCCTACAGCAAGGCACTTTCCATGCCGGGCGAGCGGATCGGCTATGTCCTGGTACCGACCGGACTTGATTCCTGGCGGGATCTTTACGATGCCATCGCGGGAGCGGCCCGCGCCTTGGGCTACGTCTGCGCCCCCTCCCTGATCCAGCGGGTGGTCGGCCTTTGCGCCCGGGTCAAGCCCGATATGACCACCTATGACCTCAACCGCAGCATCCTTTACGAGGGCCTGTCCTCCCTGGGCTACCGCTGCATTGAACCGGAAGGCGCCTTCTACCTTTTTGTGGAGGCCCCGGGCGGGAACGCTGAGGTTTTTTCCGACTTTGCCAGGGACAACTTCCAGCTCCTGCTGGTCCCGTCTGAAAGCTTCGGCTTCCCCGGTTTTCTGCGGATCTCCTACTGCGTTTCAACCGAACGGATCCGGTCTTCCCTGCCGCTCTTTGAGGAATGCCTGAGAAAGTTTACGGAGGCGGCTCTTTAAGGCCGCTTGAGCTCCCGATCCTCAAACCAGACAAATTCGGTAACGCCGAGGCTTTCCAGGTAGGCCGCTGTCTCCTGCACATGATAGCCATTGTGGTTGACATGGTGGGCATCTGAACAGAGGGTGAAAAGCTGGCCGCCCAGCTCCCGGTAGCGGTTCAGAATCTCGGGGTCCGGCATGGCCTCCTTTAATGTGTAGCCCTTGCGTTTGATCAGGGAATTGACTGTCCCCACATTGATCTCCAGGGCCTGCCCGTTCCGGATCATGATTTTGAAAAGCCGGTCGAAGGCCTCCGGGGCGTGATGGTAATGCATCTTGGAATCGCGTTCAGGTGCATAGCGTGAGAAAAAGTCATAATGGCCGATGATTTTGGCCTCACTCATGGCCTCTGCCGAGTCGGCAATGGCATGGATGACTTCCGTGTAGGTCCGGTGAAGCGGTGACGTATAAACCTGCTCCGCGTGGGTATAGGGATCGTGGTTATTAAAATAGTGCAGTGAAATAATGGCGAAGTCAAAGGGATGGTCTTTGGCAATCCGGTGCAGCAGGGCTTCGGCTTCCGGCATCCAGCCAAGCTCAATGCCAATCAGGAAGCCGGGCGGGTCGCCGGGATTCCTTTTGGAAGGCATCCGCCTTTTGTGGTAGAAGGCCTCCATGTAGGCCTGGGGGTCAAAGATCCAGGGGGAGCCGTCCGACATCTCACAGTCAGGGTCGAAATGGTCGGAGATGGCAACCCCGTGAAGGCCCCGTTTTTCAGCCATTCCCATCAGATCTTCATAGCTTTGTGTCGCGTCAGGCGACCAGAAGCTGAGGTGGTTGTGGGTATCGACCAGCCGTCTCATGGCTTGCCCCAGCCGCAGGTCTCCTGGCGGAGAAAAGACTCCTTCAGGGTCCAGAGGTCAACCGACAGGTCGACGTAATACTCCTGGGGATTCTCAAAGCGCTTGAGGGAATCCCACAAAGTAGTGAGCTGCTTCTGACAAGAAGACCGGATTTCCTCAATGTCGCGTTTTTTGGCACAGGATACCCCTTTCTTGAAGAGGGGTTTCATGAGGGGTTCGGCCCGGAAATGGGTCAGGGTCTTGCGCTTCCAGGTATGAAGGGGGTCGAAGATGGTGAGCGGTTTGGTATCGTCAAGCTTTTCGCCCATCAGAGTGATCAGGTCGGCCTCCACCTGGCCGGTCTCCCTGTCATAGAGCCGGAAGACCTCCTTTTCACCCGGATTGGTCACCTTCTCCGGATTGTCCGACAGCTTCATCCGGGGCTCCATGACGCCCTGGGATTCAATGGCTGACAGCTTGTAGACTCCGCTGAAGACCGGTTCTGCCCTGGAAGTGATCAGGCGTTCACCGACGCCGAAGGAATCGACTTTGGCCCCCTGATGGAGCAGGTCCCGGATCAGGTATTCGTCAATGGCAGAGCTGACCGTGATCTTGCAGTCAGTCAGGCCCGCTTCATCCAGCATCTCACGGGCCCGGATGGACAGATAGGCCAGGTCACCCGAATCGATCCGGATGGCCTTCAGTCTTTTCCCCCGGGGTTCCAGGATTTCCCGGCTGGCCCGGATGGCATTGGGGATGCCGCAGCGGAGTGTGTTGTAGGTATCGACCAGGAGCTGGCAGTCATCGGGATAGGCGGCTGCATAGGCGGCGAAAGCCTCATACTCCGAGTCAAAGGCCTGAACCCAGCTGTGGGCCATGGTGCCCAGGACGGGGATCTTGAATATTTCACCGGCCACCGTGCAGGAAGTTCCCGCAACACCGGCGATGTAGGCTGCCCGGGCTCCCAGGATGGAGGCGTCGGATCCCTGGGCCCGCCTGGCGCCGAACTCCAGGATGGCCCGGCCCTCTGCCGCCCGGACAATGCGGGAGGATTTGGTGGCGATCAGGCTCTGGTGATTGATGGTGAGCAGCACCATGGTCTCCACCATCTGGGCCTGGATGATGGGCCCCTTGACCTTGACGATGGGTTCACCCGGGAAAATGGGCATGCCCTCCGGAACCGCCCAGACGTCGCATTCGAATTTGAAATGGCGGAGGTAGTCAAGGAAGCCGGGATCAAAATGGCCCAGCCCTTCCAGGTAGGCCAGGTCCTTTTCGCTGAAATGAAGGTTGGAGAGGTATTCCACCAACTGCTCCACGCCGGCCATGATGGCAAAGCCGCCCCGTTCGGGGATATCCCGGAAGAACATGTCGAAAACAGCCCGGGTGTGGGTCATGCCCTCCTTGAAATAGGCATTCGACATGGTCAGCTCATAGAAGTCGGTCAGCATCGACAGGTTGATGTCCTGATCCCATCCGTTTGACATGGCTATCGCTCCTTCAGGGCGCAAGATGCGCCAGCTTGGCTTGGCGCCTCGGGTCTTCGTAAGGCCAGCGGTCGCCGCCGAAAAGGTGATCGGCAAAATAGACGCGTTCCAGGAGAAGTCCCTCGGCAGGCAGGGTCGGGCCCGCCAGCGTCCGGTCGCGCGCCTGGATAATTTCCTCTATTGTAGCAGGATCAATCTTGCCCTGCCCCACCGATGCAAGGGTGCCGGCCAGAATCCTGACCATGTGGTAGAGAAAACCGTCACCGGAAAAAGTCAGGATGATGTCATCACCCGTTTCACGGAAGCCGATCTCATACAGAGTCCGCACCGGCCGTCTGGTCGGGGAGCCCTGGTCCATGAAAGCGGTGAAGTCATGTTTCCCCTCAAGTTTTGAAATGGCTTCCCGCATGGCCTCCCGGTCCAGGGGGCCGGGCAGGTGGACAGCCGTCCGCCTTGAGATGGCAGGGCGGACGGGACCTGTCCGCAGGGTGTAGCGGTAGGTCTTGCCCAGGGCATCGTAGCGGGGGTTGAAGGCGCCGTTGACTCTTTCGACCTGGCGAATAACGGCTTCGGGGGGCAGGCTTGTGTTCCAGGCCAGAGCCATGCGGTCGGTCGGGATGCTGGTCCTGGAAAGAAAAGAGGACACATGGCCCAGGGCGGAAACCCCGGCATCGGTCCGGCTGCCGCCTGTCAGCTGGATACGTTCGCCTGTCAGCTGATACCAGGCTTCCTCCAGGCAGGCCTGGACGGAAGGCGCGTTCTTTTGCCGCTGCCAGCCCCTGAAAGCTGTCCCGTCGTACTCAGCCATGATGGCAAAGCGCCTGCTCTCTTCTTTCATGGCATTCATTTCAGTAGACACTCAGGGTCGAGCCCCAAAAGCCGTCCAGGGATGGCAGGACTTGTTTGGAAACCAGGGTCAGGGCAAGGAGGACGGCCGCGATGGCAAAAAAGACCAGATCTCTGGCTTGAAGCCTGGCGGCGTAAAGCCGGGTCCTTCCCTCTTCGCCCCGGTAACAGCGGGCATCCATGGCAACAGCCAGGTCGTCGGCCCGCCGGAAACTGGAAACAAAAAGCGGGACCAGGATGCTGACCAGGCCGCCGGCCCGTTTCAAGAGGCCGCCGGTGTCATAATTGGCCCCCCGTGAGGACTGGGCCTTCATGATTTTTACAGCTTCGTCCATGAGAGTGGGGACAAAGCGGAGGGCAATCGACATCATCATGGCGAACTCATGAACGGGAAAGCGGACCAGGCGAAGGGGGGACAGGAGACTCTCCATGGCATCGGCGATAGCCAGGGGCGGCGTTGTCAAGGTTAAAAGCAGGGAAGTATTGATGATCATGAGGGAGAGCCGGAGGGCCGTCATCAGGCCTGAGAGGAGGCCTTCCTGGGTGATCCTGATCTTCCCGATCTGCAGGAGGACATGCCCTTCCACCGTCAGCAGATGAAGGGCAACGGCAAAAAGAATGATGACCAGGATGGGCCGGACGCTTTTCAGGATAATACCCGGCCTGATCCCTGACAGGGCGGAAAGGAGCAGGGTCCAGAGGATGAAGACCGCCATGACCCGGACATCCCGGATGGAAAGAGTGGCGACCATGATCAGGATGGCGGCCACAAATTTCACCCTGGCGTCCAGCCTGTGCAGGATTGAATGGCCGGGTATTGACCGGCCCAGCATGCTCTTACCCATGGTTCAGCCTCCCTTTTGCGGGCAGGAGCGCGTCGGCCGCTTCCGTGACATTGAAACAGGAGGTGTCCAGGTTCTGGAAGTCTGCCTTGAGGGCATCCAGAAAACGTTTGGGCGCCGGCATATCCAGGTGGGCCTGATCCAGGAATTGAGCCGACGCGATCATCTGGGCGGGCGTCCCCATCCCCGCTGCCCGGCCCTCTTTCAGGACCAGGATGCGGTCGGCATAGCAGGTCATCATTTCCATGTCATGGGAGACAATGATCAGGGTGGCCCCCTCGGCGGAGAGAGTCAGAAGATCCCGGAAGAGATCGTCGCGGCCTGCCGGATCCAGGCCGGCTGCCGGCTCATCCAGGATGACAATGTCAGGCTCAGCGGCCAGGACCCCCGCAATGGCGACCCGGCGGCGCTGGCCGCCTGACAGCTCAAAGGGTGACCGGTCGAGAACGTCTGCTACCCCCAGGCGGACGGCGGCTTTCAAGACCGCTTCTTCCACCTCAGCAGGCGGTTTCTTTTGCTGTTTGGGAGCAAAAGCGATATCCAGGGCCACGGTTTCTTCAAAAAGCTGATCTTCGGGATATTGGAAGAGCAGGCCAACCTGGCGGCGTATCCGGCGGATCTCCTTTTTTTCCGACAGGTCGCGGCCCAGCACCATGACCTTGCCCGGACCGGCGGTGATCAGGCCGTTCAGGTGCTGAATCAGGGTGGACTTGCCCGAACCCGTGTGGCCGGCAATCCCCAGTACCTCCCCTTGCCGCAGGGCGAAAGAAACAGAGTCAAGGGCCTGGATGGGAGGCCCCGCGGGTGAATCGTAGGCATGAGACAGGTCCCTGACTTCGACAACAGCTGGAACGGACTCATCGGCAGGGGCCCGGTAAAGGCATTCATTGATGGCAACAGCCGGGTGTCCGGCCAGGACACGGCTGACAAAACGGACCGCCCCGTCAAATGAAACAATCTCATCCGGGTCATAGGAGACCCCGGCCCGCTCGGAAACCAGGCGGGCAATCTCCAGGTGGGCCGGCACGGCCAGCCCCTCGCTTTTGACCCGGCCGACCTGGTCAAAGACTTGGGCCGGCGTTCCCTCAAAGGCGATGCGGCCGTCACCGATGACATAGACATAATCGGCCAGCAGAGCCTCTTCCATGTGGTGGGTGATCTGGACGATGGTGATCCCCTGATCCTTTTTCAGCCTGGTGATCAAGGCCATGACCTCACGGCGGGCCACCGGGTCCAGCATGGCGGTGGCTTCATCGAGGATCAGGCAGTCAGGCCGCATGGCCAGGACCGAGGCGATGGCGAGTTTCTGCTTTTGGCCTCCCGATAATTCGTGCGGCGCCCGGTCCTTCAGATCAGAAAGACCGGTCATGGCAAGCGATTGGTCGACCCGGCGGAAGATCTCTTCCGGCGGGAGGCCAAGGTTGGAGGGGCCGAAAGCCACATCGTCCTTGACCGTGGTCCCGATGATCTGATTATCGGGGTTCTGGAAAACCATGCCGCACTGGCGCCTGATCTCGTAGATGGAATCATCATCGGCCGTCAGCTTGCCGCCGACCATGACCAGGCCCTCGTCGGGCAGCAGAAGGCCGTTCATCAAGCGGGCCATGGTGGATTTCCCTGAGCCGTTGCGGCCGATCAGGGCCACATGCGCACCTCTTTCAATTGACAGGGAAAGCTGACGGACAGCCTGGATGGACCGCTGGCCCTGCATGGCGCCGTAGGAGAAAGAGACATTTTGAAATTTGATCACGGCCTCGCTCATCCGGCCTCATTCTAACAAAAGAAAAAGGACTTCCGCCGACATGATGGAATCCGGGAAGTCCTTCGCCTGTACTGTATTCCAGGGACTGGGGCGTTTCAGTCGACAAGCTCCAGAATGGCCATGGGCGCGGCGTCCCCCCGGCGCGGTCCAATCCTGACGATTCGCGTATAACCGCCGGGCCGGTTGCGGTAGCGGGGCGCCACCGTGTCAAACAGATGGTTGACCGTGTTGATCCTCTTGCCCTCGCTGTTGCGGGTTTCGACCATCTGGGCCATGATCTTCCTGCGGGCTGCCAGGCGCGAGGGCTGATCCACCTGGACCGTCTTTTTCTTCAGTTCGCGCTCCACTACATCGTACTTGCGCTCATTTTTTGAGGTGGCCGTACGCAGCACCTTGCGTCCCTTGTCATCCAGCTTGGCTTTGGACGTCAGGATTTCCCTGGTTGTGAAATTGTTGTGTTCCCTGACCGCCAGGGTAATCAACTGCTCCGCAATGCGGGCCGCTTCCTTGGCGCGGGTTTCGGTGGTGGTCACCCGGCCCTCCACAATCAGGGTGGTGACCAGGTTTTTCAAAATTGATTTTCTCGCCGCCGTCTCGCGGCCGAGCCTTCGGTATCCGGGCATGGTATTCCAGTCCTCCTGAATAATAATCTCTAGTCCTGATCGTCTCCGGCCAGCGTCAGGCCATGGGCCTCCAATTTTTCGACCAGCTCTTCAAGCGAGGTCGCGCCCAGGTTGCGGACCTTCATCAGGTCTTCACGCGAACGGGCGACCAGATCAGCCACGGTATGGATGTCGGCACGCTTCAGGGAATTGAATATCCTGGTTGAGAATTTCAAATCTTCGATGGGCGCATCGTAGATGCTCTTTTCCTTTTCTTCAATCAGGAAGGCGTCATCATCAGCAGAGGCCGGGTCATGGGTCATGGACAAAAAGAGGTTGAGGTGGCCGATCAGGATTTCAGCCGCCTTGGCCAAGGCCTCCTCGGCCGTGATGGTTCCGTCCGTCCAGATCTCAAGGGTCAGTTTGTCATAGTCAGTCACCTGGCCCACCCGCGTGTCTTCCACGTGGAAATTGACCTTGCGGACCGGGGTAAAAATCGAATCGAGCGGGATGACGCCGATGGGCGCATTCATCTCTTTGTTCTGCTCCGCGCTCTTATAGCCTACCCCCGCATTGAAGGTCAAGCCCATGAAGAGCGGCCCGTCACCGTTCATGTTGGCGATAACCAGGTCGGGGTTGACTATTTCAAGTTCATCGCTCTGATTGAATTCACCGGCCCGGACGGGACCCCGGTAGCCTGCTTCCTTGTTGATGAAAACGGTCTTGGGTCCGGTCACATGAAGGCGTGCGCGGATGTCTTTCACATTCAAAAGGAGCTCGGTGACATCTTCGATGACGCCGGGGATGGTGGAATACTCCTGATAGATTCCCTCAATCCGGACTGAAGTCGCCGCGCAGCCGGGCAGTGAGGAAAGCAGAACCCGGCGCAGGGCATTGCCCAGAGTTGTCCCGTAGCCGCGTTCCAGCGGCTCGGCAACAAAAAGGCCGTAGGCCTTGTCCTCGGAATGCTCCCTATATTCGATGCTGGTATTCTGAAAATCGTTCATGGCACCCTCCTATGGGCAAAGGACCGCTTGGCGGCACTTACTTGGAGTAAAGCTCGACAATCAGCGTTTCCTCAACGTCAAGGTCGATTTCGTCGCGTTCGGGCAGTCTGAGAACGGCTCCCTTCAGGTGATCGGGATCAAAGGACAGCCAGGCGGGAACAAGGGTGTTGGGCAATTCGTCGAATACCTTGACATGGCGCGAATTCTCCCGGACCGTGATCTCATCGCCCGGGGATACCTGCATGGAGGGAATGCTGGCGCGGCGGCCGTTTATGTTGAAATGGCCGTGGTTGATCAGCTGCCTGGCCTGGGCCCTGGTCGCAGTAAAACCCAGCCTGTAAACCACATTGTCGAGACGCAGCTCAAGGAGTTTCAAGAGGTTTTCGCCGCTCTTGCCCGGCATCTTGCTGGCCCGTTCGTAAGTGTTGCGGAACTGTTTTTCCAGGACTCCGTAAACAAACTTGACCGACTGCTTGGCGCGGAGCTGGCGGCTGTACTCACCCTCCTTGCGCCGGGTCTGTCTGGGGCTGCGTTTTGATTTTTTATTGATACCCAGCATCTGAGGCGGCACTTCCAGGGTGCGGCTTCGTTTCAGAATGGGTGACCTGTCTTTAGCCATATGATCTGATCTCCTCGTTAAACTCTGCGGCGCTTGGGCGGACGGCAGCCATTGTGGGGAATCGGGGTCACATCCTTGATCATGACGATCTCAAGACCCCCGGTCGCCAGGGCGCGGATGGCCGACTCACGGCCCGATCCCGGACCCCGGACGAAAACTTCAACCGTTCGCATCCCATGTTCCACCGCTTTGCGGGCCGCCTGTTCGGCCGCAAGCTGGGCAGCGAAGGGAGTTCCTTTACGGGACCCTTTCATGCCCTGGGCCCCTGAGCTTGACCACGAGATGACATTGCCGACGGGGTCTGTAATGGTCACGATGGTATTGTTAAACGAGGAATGGATATGAGCCGCTCCGCGTTCGATATTTTTACGGTCCCGCCTTCTGGTGCGGGCTGCCGGACGACCTTTTTTCGTTGCCATGCCTGTTCCCTCTTATCTCTTTTTCTTGGCCATGGTGCGCTTGGGGCCTTTGCGGGTGCGCGCATTGGTCCGTGTCCGCTGTCCTCGGACGGGAAGACCCGTCCGGTGCCGGCGGCCCCGGTAACAGCCGATTTCCCCCAGCCGTTTGATATTCATGGCAGTCTCACGCCGAAGGTCGCCTTCGACCGTGTAGTGATCTTCAATCTTTTCGCGGATGCGGGTAATCTCGTCATCCGTCAAGTCCCGGACGCGTGTGTCCAGATCGACTTCCGCAGCTTCCAGGATCTTGACCGCACTTGTCCGGCCAATCCCGAAGATGGCTGTCAGCCCGATTTCTACGCGTTTGTCATTGGGTAAATCAACCCCGGCAATACGTGCCATGCGCTACCTCCACTTATGCTCGCATGTTCCAGCTTCTTGTATGTTAAATAATTCCGTCATTTCAGCCCTGTCTCTGCTTGTGTTTAGGATCTTTGCAGATGACCATGACGCGCCCGCGGCGCTTGATCACGCGGCATTTTTCGCAGATTGGCTTGACCGAAGGTCTCACTTTCATGGTTCTTCTCCTTATGGCTGTCGCCTATGGACACACAGCTTATTATTTTAACCCGTATGCCTCTGAAAATCAAGAAGT
>JAAZGO010000018.1 GCA_012511175.1 Fastidiosipila sp.
ATTTCCTGTATGATTGCCATGAGATTCCTCCTTCAACCGCAAAGGCGGTGTGTGCTTTACTCACCTTAGCAGTTTAGGGAGGAATCTCTTTTTCTCCTACCGACCTACAAATACGTTACTCGAACAGACCCAGCCTGCTGAAGCTGGAGGAAGATTCCGCACCGATAATGACGTGATCGAGTACCGGAATCCCCATCATCTTTCCCAGTTCCGCGAATTTTCTGGTCGACTCGATATCCGCCTGCGAAGGCGAAGAGTCCCCGCTTGGGTGATTGTGAACCAGGACAATGGAGGCAGCGTTTGCCTTGACTGCTTCACGGAAAATATCCCGCGGGTGGATAACGGCAGCCGCCAGCCCCCCCTGGGAGATCCGAACCGACTTGATGATTCGATTCCGGGTGTCGAGCAGGAGGACATGAAACTCCTCTCTGGGCAAATAGCGCATGGTCGCCTCTACATGCCGTATTACGTCGTCCGGGCCCAGGGCTGGTGTTCTGACCTCAGAACGCCGCTCCGCGACGGCCCGCTGTCCAAGTTCAACTGCGGCCAGCACCCGGACCGCCTTGACCCGCCCGATGCCCGGTATCTCCTGCAGTTCCTCGGAACTGATCTCAAGCAGCCCTTTCAGTCCTTCACTTTTGAGGAGTATCTTCTGGGCAATCTGAATGGCGGTCTCCCCGCTCCTTCCTGATGTCAGAACGATGGCCAGCAACTCAGCGTGACCCAGCGCTCCGATTCCCTTTCGCTCCGCCTTCTCGTAGGGCCTTTCCGACAGGGGTAATTCTTTCATGGTCAGGAAATCACCCTGTTCTTTGCTTCCTCGATTCACTTCCATCCTCTCTCATCCTTTCATTTGTTTCCGCTCAAACAAGAGGCCGGCAAAACCTGCCCGGCCAGGAATCAGCAGATAAATTCAGGAAAATGAGAAATGGCTGCTTTTCAGGCAGCTCCGCAAGCTCTTATGACCAGGATGGATAAGGCTTCCTCACTGCCGAGCCTCCCGGTTTTTACCGCAAGATCCGCCTGAAAGCAATTCTCCATCATGGCTTCCAGACCTTGCATGGTGAAGCTCTTTGCCTGCCTGGCAAGCTTGCGGGCGAAAAATTGGCTTTGGGTGACACCGCTTTCCAAAATCCGGTCACTGCTTTCACATTCGGCAGCGATCAGCAAGTCGCGAGTCTGGCGGGCCAGCATGGTTTGGATGAACAAAGGGGCCTCTCTGCGCGCAAGAAGAACATCGAGGCGCCCGAGCGCCTCGTCCACCCTGCCGGCGGCTATTGCGTCCGTCAAATCGAAAATTTTGCCGGTCAGGTCTTCGCGGCCCAGATATTCAATGTCAGCCAGGGTGACATCGCGCTTTTCTGTAAAGTGAAAATACAGGAAGATAATTGACAAGTCACTGAAAATCGCAGACATCGAATAATCGCAACGTCGGATCAGGGAGTCAGCTGCTTCCCTGGTAATGCGAAGTTTTTCCCGGCCGCAAAGCGCCGAAATCCAAGCTTGCAGATCCGGGGCCTTCTGCTGGCCGAAACGGGCTGACAGGGTTCCCTGCTTTCTCATCTGCCGGAGCAGGGGGTTGGAGGAATGAACCGATTCTTCCGTAAAAACAAGATGGCAGTTTTCCGGAAGGTGCCCGAGTACCCGGGCCAATTCCCCTGAAACGCCCGATGAGGCCTGCGATGAGAAAAAGCCGCTTTGATCGATCTGGATAACCTTGTGAGCCGAAAGAAAGGGGGGAGTCCCTATCTCTGCGAGAAGACCTTCCGCGTCAATCGAGGAAGGTTTCCCATCGCCTGACAGCTTGACAAGATCCATGGATTCTGACCCCGGCGACACCAGTGCCGCAACAATCCGGTCGCGTATCTGGCGGACCAAAAACAGCTCTTCTCCAGTCAGGATATAGGCGGGACGGTCTATCCCTCTTTCCAGGTCATTTCCTGTTTCGCGGTAATCCATCCATTTGTCGATGACCGGTATCATATTCCCACCTCATTCTGTGCGGCCGGCACAGGGCAGCCACGTTGTAATCCTACCCTTTCCTCCCCGAATCTTCAAGAAAACGGCCCCGCTCTCATCCGTCCGCAGGATCCGGACCGCCCTTTGGTCAAGCCTGTCCAAGACATGGAGGTGGGGGTGCCCATAACGGTTGTTGCGGCCCGAGGAAATCAGGGCAGTCTTTGGATTGGAGGCTTCCAGAAAATCCGCTGAACTTGAATGCCTGGAACCGTGGTGGGCGACGTGCAGCAGATCCGCTGAACAATCGACCCGCGACCTGAGGATGGCCCGCTCACCTTCTTCGGTCAGATCGCCGGTCATTAGAAGAGACAGCCCCCCCATCGTCACGCGCATCACAAGGGAGGCCTCATTCAGATCAACCCGGCCGCTCCTTGAATCCGGGTGCAGAACCTCAATCAGGCTCTTTCCAAGCCTGATTGAATCCCCTGCCTGCAAAAGGGTGACAGGCAGATTTGACTCTTTCGCCATCTCCAAAAGCAAGGCCGTCATGTCTTCTTCATGCAGGGGCCCGGTCTGACTGTCGGCTTCGACCGCTGGCAGGCACAGGTGTCCGATCAATCCGGCATCCATGAGTTCCGCGATCCCCCAGGCGTGATCGTTGTGAGCGTGTGTGACAATGGCAAGGTCAATCTTGCCCAGCGCCTGCATCCTGGCCGCAGGGATGATGGTCCGGTAACCGTGGTTTTTATCACCTCCGTCGATTATCAGCGTCTGGCCGCTCTCCGTGATAAACAAAGTTGCATCTCCCTGCCCCACATCAAAAAAGATAACTTTGGCCGCCGGCGTGGAAAAGATGGCAAGACATACCACGAGCAGCCAGCCAAGCGACGAAGCTGCCAGGGCGGCAGCCGGCGGCAATTTTCTCTTCTTTTTTGCAAAAAACCAAGCCCAAAATGCGATCAGCGGCAGAAAAAGCAGACACCACTTCAAAGGGATGAAAGCAGCGTGTGTCTTGGCAACTGCTTCCGACATCCACATAAGAAGATCAGCAGCCGGGTTCAACAAAGCGGCAATCGCGCGCGTCGTCGGGGCAAAGAGCTCGGAGGACCGGGGCAGAAAGGATAAGACAAAGAGGGCGGGATAACTTGCGGCCATCAGGTAAGCGGCCAAAGGCAAGGCGGCCATATTCAAAAAAGGGGACAGCAAATGGATGCCTGGCGCTGTCGTGATCTGATAAGGGAGGATGACCCCCTGGGCAGCCGCCGAAAAAACCATGGCAGCCCTCAGTTTTGTGTAAACCGGGGATCCGGATCGTCCTGAAAGCCGCTTGGCTGTGTGGAATACCGCCCCGGCCGCTGACAGGCTCATCCAAAATGACTGGTCAAAAATCGCGTAGGGCTTGGCGGCCAGCAAGATCGAACCGATTAATAGAAGAAGGTTGAACCCATCACGCCGGAGCCGGGTAAAAAAATCCAGTTTTGATGCGAAAAGAACCAGTGACGCCCGGCTGATGCCGCTCTTCCAGCCGCTCAGGATACCCGGCAGGAGGATCAGGGGGAGGATCGCCCATTGTCTGGCTTTGAGGGGCAGCCTGGATTTTCGCGCAAGCCACATGAGGGGGCCAAGCAGCAAGATCAGGTGGGTCCCTGATACACTGGTCAAATGAGAAAGCCCCGAGCTGCGCAGAAAGAAAGTCTGCCGGTCCTGGAGAAGACGTGTATCGCCTGTCACAAGTGACAGGATCAGGGGTCCGCAGCGGCTCTCCCACAAGGGCAAGTGATGCTGACGGACGAAATCACGGATCCGGTCCGGCAGCCTTGCGAACCAAAGAAAAAAACCCTGGCGCGGGTCAAGCCGGAAGCTGCCTGACCGCCCGATCCAAACGGCTCCCCTGGACCAAAGCCAGTTACGTTCCGAGAAACCGCCGGGATTTCTTGCGCCTTCTGCGCACTCAAATACTGCCCGCCCCTCGATCCGGTCTCCTTTTTGTGCGGGGAGGTCCGTGCGGATCAGAACAGGGGTTCCATCGGCCAGCCGGATCTTCTGCGCCCGAACCCCATGCGGATCACCGGGCAGGGGGTTGCCGGCCTCCACAACCAGGCCGGTAAAGTTGATCGCTCCTTCTGGAACCCGTCTTTCCCATCGCGCGATTCTCAGCCGGCAACTGAAAAATGAAAAAGAGAAAAGAAGAACGAAACAAAGGGCGCCGGGCCGCATGGCGACAAGACGCATCAAGCTCTCTCTTCCCAGACTTTCTGCCATGTCCGGATTATGCGGACCGGCTGGATTTTACGGAAAGTCTTTCTTCCCCTTTTTCTTCAGTTCCGTGTCAAATCGACGCGAATGCGCTTCCGAGCCTCTCAATCATCCGGTCTTCCAGCCTTTTCATCCGCTCGTCACCCGGACTGAGCCCCGCAGAAACGGACAGGGGGTTCAACAAGGGGCAGCCCTTCTTTTGAACGTAAGGCCGGATGACGGCCAATGCCTCCTGCTCGGCTTTGGCGACCTGCTGCTTTGAGAGTTTGTCGGCCTTGGTCAGGACCACCTGCCAGTCCATCTCATAATGGCTCAGGTAATCAAGCATTTGAAGATCCGCCTGACTGAATCCCCGACGTATATCAAGGAGTACCAGGACCAGGGCGATCGGTCTTCCCGCTTCAAAGTACTGCTCAGTAACCTTTGAAAAAATCTCTTTCTCTCTCTGCGATGTTTTGGCATAGCCGTAACCCGGCAAGTCGACAAAATAGAAATCAGGCGATACATCATAGAAAAACACCATCCGGGTTTTTCCCGGCGTTTTACTGGTTCTCGCAAGGTTTTTCCGCTTGCTGAGGGCGTTGAGCAGGGTCGATTTCCCAACATTGGACCGGCCGACGAAGACAATTTCCCGTCTGGACGGCTTTGGAAACTGTTTACTTGAAGCGGCCGCTACATATGCAATACCGGCTGTTTCCATTTTTCGTTTTTTCGTCTTGGCCACTGTCACAACCTTTTCATCTGCTATAATTGTGCCACCGGAGGATCCTGTATGTCTAACCTTGCTTTTCCGGCCGAACAGTCTGTTAAAAACCTTTTCGGGGATGATCCTGTCCTTGATTCATACGGACCCATCGGCCTGATAACGGAGCAGCTCGACCCCGCACTTGCGGAACGCATCAACCACCAGCTCAGCTTGAGAAGGCAGGAAGCCGCCAGACAAAACCCCGAACTGCTTGGAATTCCCGGCTATGTCCGGAGCGAATACCGGATTAAAGTCGATCTGACCCGTTTCAGTTCCGGCGAGGGCAAGGCACAGATTATCGATTCGGTCCGGGGCCACGATCTTTTTATACTGACCGATGTCCTTAACTACGGCGCCCATTATAGCCGATACGTCGCCGACGTGTCGATGGCACCTGATGAGCACTTCCTGGATCTGATCCGCCTCATTCTTTCATCACGCGACTCAGCCGCCCGCATTCATGTGATCATGCCCTACCTCTTTGAAGGGAGGCGGTTTCGGAAATCTGCCAGGGAATCGCTCGATTGCGGAGCCATGCTCCGTTATCTTTTCAGTTTGGGGATCGACAATTTTATTACCTTCGACGCCCATGACTCCCGCGTCGCCAATGCCGTGCCTAACTCAAATTTTGAATCCTTCCCCACCTCCTATCAGAGCATTCGCACCATCCTTGAAACCATACCGGACCTGAAGATCGACAGTAATTCACTGATGATTGTGAGCCCCAATGAGGTCAGCATCAACCGCTGCATTTTCTTTGCCTCCGCCATGAAAGTCCCCCTGGGCATATTCTACATGCGCCGGGACTTCCAATATATTGAGGGGCAGCCCCACCAGGTGATGACCCGAACCTATCTGGGGGATTCGGTCGAAGGCAAGGACATCATCATTGTCGCTGACATGCTGGACAGCGGCAGGGATCTGGTTGCCAGCGCAAGCGAACTGAAGTCGCGCGGCGCCAACCGGATCATCTGTTCCGTTTCCTACACCCAGTTCACCGAGGGGATCGGTCACATCAGGCAGGCCTGGGAGAGCGGAATCATCGAGCGGGTTTTTTCCACTGATATGTCCTACAGGCCGCCGGAGGTTTTGTCGTCGCCCTGGTACACCGATATTCCCATGGCAGATGACCTGGCCCTCTTGATTTCCGCCCTGAACCACGATGCTTCCCTGTCAAGGCTGATGGCTCCGGCTGCGCGCATCGATGCCTTGCTGGAACGAGGCGGTTACCGGTTTTTGCAGGGAGACGAAGGCGACAGCATCGAAGACAGACAGCTTACATTTTCAGATTTTGCAGTAAGGCAATAAGCAGGAGAAATACCCTGACAGCTGAAGAGTTCCACAAGTCCTTCAAAAGAGGCGACAGCAACTATTACACCTATGATCAATACGGAAACAATCCCATGTTGCCCATCGCACCTGTCGCCCTGATTGCCTTGAAAGGAGCGCTTGACTTCTCCGGTGAGGTCAACAGGGCCCTGATCGCCAGGCGGAAAGACTACTTGTCGGGAGCCATGCCTGCAAAAGTTTCGCCAGGTTTTATGCGGGACGATTTCCACGTGCCGGTCAACACCTTCCGCTTTTCCTCCGGTGAGGGCAAGGCAGTCATCGAGAGCACCGTCAGGGGACATGATCTCTACATTCTCTGCGATGTGACCAATCACTCGGTTACTTATAAGATGCGCGGATCCCTCAACAGAATGAGTCCGGACGACCATTACCAGGACCTGAAACGGGTCATTCTGGCCTCATCGGGCAAGGCGCGCCGGATCAACGTCATCATGCCCTACCTCTACGAGGGACGCCAGCATCGAAGAAATGCACGTGAATCGCTTGACTGCGCGCACATGCTGATTGAACTCGATCAGCTGGGTGTCGACAATTTTATTACCTTCGATGCTCACGACGACCGGGTGGCTAACGCAACCCCTACATCCGGCTTTGAAAATGTGCCCACCACCTATCAGGTTCTGGAAACCATGATCAGATCTTTCCCCGATATCCGCTTTGTCCACGACGAGATGATGATGATCAGCCCCGATGAAGGTGCCATCTACCGCGCCATGTACTATGCGTCTGTCCTTGGCATCCCCCTGGGAACCTTCTACAAGCGGCGGGACTACACTGTCATCAAAAACGGCCGCAACCCCATTATCGCCCACGAATTTCTCGGGCAGCCCGTTGCCGGGCGCGACGTGATGATTGTCGATGACATGATTTCATCAGGCGAATCCATGCTGGAGATCGCCAAGACATTGAAGGCGAGCCGTGCCAGACGGATATTCTGCGTGGCGACTTTCGGCCTCTTTACCGACGGCCTTGAGGCCTTCAACAGAGCTTATGAAGAG
Source organism: Fastidiosipila sp. (assembly GCA_012511175.1). Lineage (NCBI taxonomy): Bacteria > Bacillati > Bacillota > Clostridia > Eubacteriales > Oscillospiraceae > Fastidiosipila > Fastidiosipila sp. The sequence continues at coordinate 7,309 of JAAZGO010000018.1, forward strand.
GGAACGATTGATGCCGTTTTTTGCACCAACCTGATTTACCGGGCACCGGAGCTTCTGGCAGCCCCCTGGTACAGGGACGTCAGTGTTTCCCGTTTCGTCGCCCTGATCATCGATGCCCTCAATCACAATGCCTCCCTCTCATCGCTCCTGGATCCTACAACAAAAATCCGGACCCTCCTGAAGGCCATTAACGGAGAAGAAAAAGGCTAGATAATCCGAGGTCCAAGCTCAAGCCCTCCGATCAGGTGGAAGTGGACGTGCATGACAGTCTGGCCGGCATCCTCCCCGCAATTGTTGATCAGTCTGAAACCGGCTGATTCCAAACCGCAGGCGCGCACGATTTCCGGGAAGGCTCTATAGAGGCGGGTAAGTATTTCGAGACCCTGCGGCGTCGATGACATCTCGTAAAGATCTGAAAAATGGTTTTTTGGGACAATCAGGACGTGAACCGGCGCGACGGGATTCAAGTCCTTAAAGGCGACCACATCGTCATTTTCGAATACCTTGGCCGAAGGAATGGTCCCTTCAATTATCTTGCAAAATATACAATCTTCCATTTCTTGACTCTTTCTCATTTGGCAGCTGCCTCAACCAGACTGCGCACGGCTTCGAGCGCTTCTCGCACCTTGCTGACCTCGTGGCCGCCGGCCTGTGCCATGTCGGGGCGGCCTCCGCCTCTTCCTCCCGTGATCCTGGCAGCTTCCCTGACCAGATCGCCCGCCTTGATTCCTTTTTCGACCGCTCCCTTGCCTGCCATGGCCAGCCAGAATACCTTGTCCTCCCCCCTGCCCGCAAGCAGGATGACGGCATTCTCCCCCAGCTTGTCTCTCAGCCGGTCGCCGGCCTCACGCAATTCCCGGGCCTCATAGCCGGGGAATTCATGGAAAAGGACGCGAAACTTGCCAATGTCCTGTTCTTTTTCGTTCAGGTCCTCCACCGAACCGGCCAATTTTTCGCGCTCCAGTTGTCTCAATTCATCGCGCAGCAACCGGATCCTGTCTTCCTGGGCAATGACCTTGTCCAGAAGTTCCTCCCGCGGCACGCGCAAGAACTGCCCCAGCGCGTAGACGGTTTCGGCATCACAGTCGGCTTCCTCCAGGGCCCGGGCCCCGGTTACCGCCTCGATACGGCGGATCCCTGAAGCGATGCCCGCCTCTGAAATAATGCGAAAAAGGGCAATTTCACCCGTCGAAGTCAGGTGTGTTCCCCCGCAGAGCTCCCGGGACAGCTGGCCGCATGAAACGACCCGGACGCGGGCATCATATTTTTCTCCGAAGAGGGCAACGGCACCGGACGCCTTCGCTTCTTCCAGGGTCATCATTTCGACCTTGACCGGATAGTCAGCCAGTACAGCCTGGTTGACATAGAATTCGACTGCGCGTATTTCTTTATGCGAAAGGGGCCCATGGTGCTGAAAATCAAAACGAAGCCTTTCCGGAGAGACATAGGATCCCTTCTGGGTGGTGTGTTCGCCCAGGATTGCGCGGAGCGCTGAATGGAGCAAATGGGTGGCGGTGTGGTTCCTGGCTGTCGCTTTCCTTTCAATGGCGTCAACCGAGAAGCGGATTGGCAGCCCTGTGCGCAGAGAACCTGCGGTTACACGGGCCAGATGCAGAACAATCCCGTCTCCCGTCCTCTCTGTCGTGATAATTCCGGCTTCGCCGCCATCCTGTTGCGCCAGCCCAGCATCCCCCCTTTGCCCTCCGCCTTGCGCATAAAAGGGTGTCGCATCGGCAACCAGGTAGACTTCTTCACCTTCATCCGCTGAATCGGCGGCGGCCAGCGCCTGGCCGTCCTCCCGGAGTTTGAGAATAAAGCGCAGCGGCACTTCGGTGTCAAGCTGCTCATATCCGTCAAAACGGGTCGGTTCCAAAAGGCGTACCTGGTCAGGGAGAGCGATGCTCCCCCATGCAGTCGAGGATTTTTCGTGAAAATCCTGGCGGGCGCGAAGCCGCTGCTCTTTCATTGCCTCCCCAAAGGCGTCCATGTCGACGCGCATGCCCTTCTCCCCCGCAATCTCCACGGTCAATTCGATAGGGAATCCGAAAGTATCGTGCAGGCGGAAGGCGACATCACCGGGAAGGATCCGGGAACCTTTTGCCTGTTCCTTTTCGCAAGCCTCGTCCAGCAGTGTCATGCCCTGCCGGATGGTCCGGTCAAAGCGTTTTTCTTCACCCTCCAAAATGGAAATAATCAGTTCTTCCTGGCGGAGTTCCGGGTAGTATTCACTGGATTGGCTGATCGCGGTCCGCATGATGGGTGACAGGAAGGGCCGGTCAAGGCCAAGAAGCCTGCCCTGGCGTGAAGCGCGCCTGATCAGGCGGCGGAGCACATAGCCCCGCCCCTCATTGCCAGGGATAATTCCGTCGGCAATCATCATCATGGCGGAACGAACGTGGTCGGTAACAATGCGGATGGCAATATCGTCCTTTTCGTTGACACCGTAAACCGTCGAGGTCTCCTGGCAGACCTTGTCCAGGATGGCCCGGATGGTGTCGACCTCGAACATGCCGCCCACTTCCTGCACGATGGCTGCGATCCTTTCCAGGCCAGCGCCCGTGTCGATATTTTTCTTTTCAAGCGGCTGGTAAGTGCCATCTTCCAGCTTATTGAACTGGGTGAAAACAAGATTCCAATATTCCATGTAGCGGTCGCACTCGCAACCGACCCCGCAATCAGGGCTTCCGCATCCATATTTCTCTCCCCGGTCGTAGAAAAGCTCGGAGCAGGGGCCACAGGGACCTGTGCCGTGCTCCCAAAAGTTCTCTTCATCAAAACGCGAGATCCTTTCGGGGGGGATGCCGGCGCTGACCCAATGCCGGAAGGCTTCATCGTCATCGACATGGATGGTTATATAAATGCGCTCTTTGGCAAGTTCCAACGTGTTCAGGGAAAAATCCAAGGCCCACTCGATGGCTTCTTTTTTAAAGTAGTCCCCGAAAGAAAAATTGCCCAGCATCTCAAAGAAGGTGCCGTGGCGCCCTGTTTTGCCGACTCTCTCAACGTCCGGGGTCCGGATGCATTTCTGGCAGGTGGCAACCCGGGGGGAAGGCGGAGTTTCTGCCCCCGTGAACCATGATTTGAGCGGCGTCATCCCTGCGTTGATCAATAAGATGGAGGGATCATTCTCCGGGATCAGGGGAAAACTGGGCAGAACCAAGTGGTCTTTTTTTTCGAAATAGTCAAGAAAAAGACTGCGGATGGTATTCAGGCTTAAGGCTTTCACTAATGAATCTCCTTTGAATGAGTTTATGTGCAAAGGCCCGGATCCCCCGGGCCTTATTATAACGCGCTTGGCAAAAGTTCGATCAGTCGCCCAGAAGTTCAGACAGGGGCGGTATCTTGACCTTATTGCCCACGTAAAGGTTTCTCACGCTCATGTCGTTATACTCGGCCAGTTTTTCGCAAAGTGATTCGCTGGCTCTGTCATAGTACCTCATGCAGATGCCCCACCAGGTATCCCCGGCGACGACAATATGGGTCTGGCCCTCCGGCTCTGTTGTCACAGGTTCCGTCGGTTCGGTCGGCACTGTGGTGGGCGGCGGCATCGATTGCGTCGGGATGATCAGCGGCGCAGTAGTCGCCGGTTCCGTTTCAACCGGCTTCTTCTTGTCGCCGGCCAGCAACTTGATCAAGGCAACAATGCAAACAACAATAATGGCCAGCAAAATAGCGTAAAAGACCAGGCGTCTTTTCCCATCCGGCCGTCCGGTCCGCTTTCTTCCGTAACCATCATCGAAGTCGTCGTAATCGCCGTAGGGATCGTAATCGCGGGGCGCCCGGTCAAGGTCTTCACCGGTGTCCCAGTCGCCTTGCCGGTCGTAGTCATCGTAAGGCGGCAAACCATCGCGGTGTCTTTTTTGCGCAGCCTGCGAGTAGGCAAATACCGGCAGTTCCCCACCCCCGGAGGGAGGCAGACTGTCCTCGCGATAGTCGCCGCTCTTCAGTGTCTCCCAGCCTGCTGCCGGATCGGATGAAGGGAAATCATCTTGGTAATCACCGTGGGTCTGCTCCCGCTCATGCCCCATGCGCGGAGCAACCGCCTCAAAGGGCTCCGTCGCCTCACTTACCGGCAAGGGAGGCAGGGCCCAGCTGTCCGGACCGTCCTCCGTTTCCCACTGGGGAGGGGCCTGGCGGGCGCGGTCGACCTTGTCCTGTCTCTCATAGCGCTGAGTTGGGGCCAGTTCCGGCTCCGTTGTTTCCCGCGTCGGTGCAATGACAGGCTCCATGGCTTGGGTCGCAAATCGTCCCAGGCTGAATTTCGAAGACTGTTCGACAGCTGTGATCCTGTCCACTTTGGAAACCGTGACCTGGATCGGGGTTCCCGGCGTCTGGGAGGCGGCAGCAGTCATAAGCAAACCTGCCGCATCCATGGGATCTTCAGCATCTGAAAGGTGCCTCATGAATTCTTTCTGCCCGATGACATCAAAAAGCTCGCCATTGCAAAGGACAATCACGTCGCCTTCTTCAACCTGGGCGATATTGGAATAACGGATGGCTCCCGCCTCGCCGGCAATGAAGTCTTCCAGGCCTTCAACGGCGTCACCGTAAAGATCAACCGCATCCATGCTCCCGCTTTGACCTGTCAGGGGATAAAGCGCATCCTGCCTGTAAATGAAAGCCTGACCTCCTCCGACCGTCACGGCCGCCATTTCGCCGTCTCTGAGAATGATTCCAGCAAAATAGGGTGCACGCGCTGCTTCTTCCGAAAGTTTCAAACCGCCCGTGACATCGAGCGCTGTTTCAGCCAGATCATTAATATCCGTGTCGATATCACCGGTTTCAGAAACCAGTTGGTTGGCCAGCCGCCTGAGGGGCTCCTGCCAGGCAAGTTGACGGGATCGCGTATCCGACGGGTAGGCGAAAACGGAAACCAAAAAACCCCTCGCCTCGCGGTCAAGCGTCAGATTGACCGCACGCAATTCTCTTTTCCCCGGAAACTTTCCGTCGAGACAGTATGCATCCGCCACACCCTCTACGGGATAGTAACGGGCATTGATTGTCGTGAGCAAACGAGTCGTGGTCGGGGCCGGTGCCTTAGCCATAAGATGCCTCCTGAATGTGATTTGATGTCATCTTTTGCGCGCTTTTCTTGTTTCTGACAGTTTAACACAAAAGGTGCTGCATGACTGCCGGACCCGGGAGCAATGTCAGCCGATCCGGGGAATACAGCAAGCCTCCGCAAAATAGAAATCTTCCGGAGTGGTGAGCTTGATATTCAGCGGGTCACCCTTGATCAGGCGCACCGGGAAACCGATACGGATCAGGAGTTCCAGGTCGTCCGTGACCGTGACTTTTTCTTTTTCTGCCAATTCAGCCGCTTCCAAAAGAACATCGAGATCAGCCCCCTGCGGTGTCTGCATGGCGGCCAGGCGATCGCGTGGCATGGTTTTGAGGATGGTGCGTCCTGTCTCGTCCATCAGGCGGATGGTGTCATTGACCGGAATGGCAGGGGCTGCCCCGCAGTGGAAGCGCTTAATGGTTTCAAGCAGGACGGTGACTGTATCCGCCCGCAGAAAACACCGGGCCGCGTCGTGAACCAAAACAGCGACCCGGCCCCCTCCCTTGTCAGCTGCCATTTCCCGTGCAGCACGCAGGCCCAGCAGGGCTGACATCTGCCTGGTCTCCCCGCCCCTGATCACCCGGAAACGGCGGCCAGTAAAGGAGCCAGCCAAAAGCGATCCGATCCGGTTCTCTTCTCCCGCGGCCCCCACCACGATCATGGATGAGATTGCGGGATGGCCTAACAAAGCGCGTGCCGCACGCTCCAATACCGTAATGCCTCCCATATTCTGGAAGATTTTGTTGACGCTGCTGCCAAAACGGCTGCCTCGACCGGCTGCCAGCAGAACGGCGACCGTTTCCATGGAAGAACCTCCCCTCAATTCACAAGCTGATCTCCTTTGAAAAAAGCAAGTCGCAGGCTTCATTCAGTTCACTGACATAATAGACCCTGACGTCTTCCCGCTTCTCGAACCGGCGCAATTTGGACTTGGCTGAGGCCGGGACAACAAAGCGGTTTTTCCCCGCCCTGTACGCCTCTTCCAGCGCATCAGCGATTCGGGGAACAGAGCGGATTTCACCTGTAAGACCGACCTCCCCGAGTACGACGGCGTCAACTGAAACCGGCTCTTCGCGCACACTGGACAGGAGAGCGGCGAGGATGGCAAGATCAATGGATGTCCCCTTCACCCGCATCCCACCCGCCACATTGACATAGGCATCCAGCGAGCTCAGATCCATTTTTGTTTTCTTCTCGGCAACTGCCATCAGCATAATCAGCCTTGACCGGTCAATCCCCTGGGCCATCCGGATCGGCGTTCCATAACTCGAATGAACCGTCAGCGCCTGGATCTCAAGCAGAAAGGGCCGGGTACCCTCCAGAACAGCGCTGACAACTGAACCAGGCACATTTTTGGGTTCACTGTCAAGGAAAAGACCGGTTGCCTGACTGACTGAAAGGAGCCCCTTCTCGGTCATCTCAAAGATGCCGATTTCCCCTGTCGAGGCGAAACGGTTCTTGACCGCACGCAGAATCCGCAACGGGCTTTCCTTCTCCCCTTCGAAATACAAAACCGTATCGACCATATGCTCCAACACACGCGGCCCGGCGATGGCTCCTTCCTTGGTCACGTGACCGGTCAGGATGATGGCGATTCCATGGGTCTTGGCCAGCCTCAAGAACCCCATTCCCGCTTCACGCACCTGGGTCACCGAACCGGGCGCTGAAGGCAGGTCATCCGCATAGACGGTCTGGATGGAATCAATGACCGCAACAGAGGGCTGATTGATGGTCAGGGCCTCCTCTATCTCTGACAGCCTTGTCGTCGTCAGCAGCGGAATCCTCTTTTGCGAAAGGCCCAGCCTTTCATAGCGAAGGCCGATCTGGGAAGCTGATTCCTCTCCGCTGACATAAAGGACATGGTCAAAACCGCAGTGGCCCAAAATCTGGAGAGCCAGTGTCGATTTGCCGATTCCCGGGTCACCCCCCAGCAGGATCAGGGAGCCGCTGACCATGCCTCCACCCAGAACACGATCGAGTTCGGCAATCGAAGTCTTTTGCTTGACCTCCTCCCGGGCCTGGACATGGGAGAGATCGACCAGATCGGGCCTGCCAGACCTTTCCCGGGGCTCAAGCCAGCTCCCGGCCCTGCCCGGTGTGGCAACGGCAGCTTCCGTCCGGGCTGAAAAGGAATTCCAGGCACTGCAGGAAGGGCATTTGCCAAGCCAGCCGCTGGTTTCATGACCGCACTCCACACACACATACAAGGTTTTGTTTTTTGCCATTTCTGCCACCCGCCCCTCTACCTGCCTCAGTCAAGTATAGGTGATGGCATTCATAAATGGTAGAATACCTTCATCGGTACTGAAGCCTCTGCGGCAGCGGCTGGTCCTGCGGCAATCGCGGACTGAAAGGAGCCTTCCCATGTATGAACAGTTTCCCGATTTTTCAATTGTCGATCCAAGTTTCCAAACGTCTTTCGTCATTCCTGACGAAACCATGTATTCCCTGGTAAGGAAGACGTGCCGTGAACGGCCGGATGAGCCAGCTTTATCTTATCTCGGGGCCCGAATGACCTACCGCGAGCTGGGCCGCCAAATTGATGACTGCAGCCGGGGTTTGATGGCTTCGGGATTCAAAGCCGGTGATATTTTTGCCATCTGCATGCCCAACACGCCTGAAACCGTCATTCTGTTTTACGCTGTCAACCGGATGGGCGGTATCTGCAACATGATCCACCCGCTGGCTCCCGCGGCCAATGTCATGGAAATTATCAGGGAGACAGGCAGCAGATTCCTGTGCTTTCCCGAATTATTCCTGGGCCGGCTGGCCAGTCACATCGAAGAGGAAAGAGAGGATTCAACTCTTGAAACTGTTCTAATCGCCCCCATGGCCCGGTCGGCCGATCCGGTCAGCCGGGCAGGGCTCTGGCTGACCAAGGCGCGCAAGGCCAACAAGCTGATGCCCCGGAACAGGAACTGGATACGCTGGGATGACATGATCAGGCAAGGGATCAAAGAGGATCTGAGCCAGCTGGAGGAAGCTTCAGACCCCGAGCGCGTCTCCACCTATCTTCACAGCGGCGGAACAACGGCTGAGGCCAAGACCATTATGCTGTCCGACCGCAACTTCAACGGAATCGCCTGTCAGATTTTCAGTGCCATCGGCTACCCGATTGATGCGCCCCGCCCCTACGGGGAAGCCTTCGTCGACGTCCTCCCCCTCTTTCACGGTTTTGGCCTTTGCATTGGCATGCACGCCATGCTGGTCAACGCCGCCTGTTGCATCCTGGTTCCGCAGTTTTCAACCAAAGGCCTGGCCTCCATTATCAAGAAGCAGAAGCCAACCCTGATGGCCGGTGTGCCGACCTTGTTCGAGGCCGTCCTCAATGATCCTGTCATGGAGAAGATCGATTTCTCGTGCTTCAGCGCCATGTTCTGCGGCGGTGACTCCCTGACGCCTGAATTGAAAGAGCGCTTTGACCGATTTCTGGCGGAGCACGGATCAAGCGCCCGCCTGCGGGAGGGCTACGGCTTGACGGAGACTGTCACTGTCTGCTGCCTGACCCATCATGTTTCCTCCGACCGCAGCGGCATCGGACTCCCCCTGGCCAACATGGAAATGAAGATTGCTGACATTGAAACGGGCGTTCTCAAGCCCGATGGTGAGATTGGCGAGATCTATGTGACCGGCCCCACCGTCATGAAAGGCTATCTGCACCAGGAAAAAGCGACTTCAGAAACCCTGCTCCCTGACAAGGACGGAAAAATCTGGGTTAAAACCGGCGATCTGGGCTATCGGGATCCCGATGGCTTTTATCATTTCACCAGCCGGCTGAAACGGATGATCAAGGTCTCCGGAGTCAATGTCTACCCCCTGCAGATTGAGAATATCATCGCGGAGATTCCCCAGGTTCTCCAGGTTGCGGCCATCGGAATCCCCCATCCCTACCAGATGGAGGTAGTCAAAGTCTTTTTGAGAGTGAAGGAAGGGACTGACCGCCAGGCACTCGAGAAGCTGGTCAGGGAAAAAGTCAAGGAACGGCTGCTTCCCTATGCCGTTCCCAAGGAAATCGAATTCATCGAGGAATTCCCCAAAACCCTGGTGGGGAAAATCGATCTGAAAGTGCTGGAGGAGCGGGAAAGACAGAAATATCAAGCAAGCCAATAGGTTCCAGCCGGGCCTGCCGTCAACGGTGACACCGGATGTAGTCGGCCACTCCTGCAGGGTTTTCTGCCAACCAGTCAGGCGACAGGGCTTCCAGCTCCTCCCGGGGCCGGTAGCCCCAGGTCACGGCAATGGTGCGCATGCCGGCCGCCCTTCCCGTCAGGACATCGATGTCACTGTCGCCAATAAAAAAAGACTTGCCGGGATTTGCCTTGAGGGCTCTGAGCATGCGGAGAACCGATTGCGGATCCGGTTTCAGGGGGACCAGGGGCCTCGCTCCCCGGACCGCGGTGAAAAGCCCCTGGGGAAATGAATCGGAGACAATCCCCGGCGCAAGTTTGTCACTTTTATTGGTCAGCACCCCCAGTTTGAGTCCCATCCCGGCGACCTGGTCCAGCATTTCCCGGATACCCGGAAAGGGCTCCGCCCGTCTTTCCCTTTGCCTTGGCGCCAGCTCCCGGTAGAGCCGGTGTGCTTCATCGACAATGGATGGCTCTGTGACACCTGCGGCATCCATCATCCTTTCAACCAGGACCCGGGCTCCCATGCCAAGAAAGGTCCGGATCTCATCCCTGCCAAATTCCGGAAGCCCCAGGCGGTTCATGGTTTCATTGCATGAGGCCATGATCGAGGGCAGGGTATCCAGCAGGGTTCCGTCGAGATCAAAGATCGCGGCCTGGTTTGCGGGTTTCATGAAAAAACGCATTCCTTCTTCCCTTTGTCGATTAAAAAGCGCCTGCTTTCTCAAGCGGGCGCCCTATGGTGGACGATAAGAGACTCGAACTCTCGACCTCTGCGATGCGAACGCAGCGCTCTCCCAACTGAGCTAATCGCCCGGATTGTGTCCGGCTCTCCCCGGACGCCAAGTCATTTTATCATAAGTCGCCTCTTTGTCCAGCGGACTGGAAATTGTTACTCAGCCATAGAGCCGCCCGACAATCCAATGAGTCAGCCTCACTGGCAGCAGCTTAAAGAGGACAAGAACCAGCCGGTAAAAAAAGCCCAGCCCGTAAAGCGGCTTGGGGTGTTTCTTTTTTGCTATCCGGATTATCTTTGCTGCAATCGCCGATGGCTCTGTGCCTGTCCGCTCATCATCTTCCATGCGGGCAACGGACCGCTCACAGCCCTCCCCGTATTCAGTCAAAAGGCAGGAATCCTTGACCCGGTTATCCGGGAAGGAGGTCGCCACATCGCCGGGCATGACGGCGACTGTCTTGATTCCGAAAGCTTTCAGCTCGGTATTGAGGGCCAGGGCCAGCATGTTGAGACTGGCTTTGGTGGCTGAATAGAAACTCTGGTAAGGAAGGGATACAACAGCTGCGACAGAACTGGTCAGGATGATCCGGCCATTTTTTTCCCTTAGGAGAGGGATGCTGTGCCGGACCACCTCGGCTGATGAGAAAAAATTAAGATCAAACTGCCGCATGACCTCCTCTTTGGGCGTATCAGCGATCGCACCGGCAATACCGAATCCCGCGTTGGAAAAGACCGCGTCCAGGAAGTCCGTTTTCCCCCTGATTTCTTCAAAGGCTTGGGACAGGGCCCTTTCATCCGTAATATCGCAGGCAATCTGGCAGAGCATCCCGCCTTTGGGATAGGATTCTTCCGGAAGGACCGTCCGCGACAATGAGTAGACATGACTCCCCCCGCGAAGCAGGAGGTCAGCCAGGGCCTTGCCGATGCCGGAGCTCCCCCCGGTCACCAGGACCCGTTCAAGGCTTGACATCATTTTCCTCCTTTCCCAGGCCGAAAGGATACCGGCTCAAGGGTGTGTAAACCAGCTTGCCTCCAACGAAACGGGACCAGAATAAAACAGCTTCATCCGCAACGAAAGCCTGAGGCAGATTGAAAGCGGAATAAAAATCGTCCGAATCAAGAAAACTGCCCTCTGCCTCCCTGATCAGGGTCAAGTGGGGGGTATAGGGACGTTGATCCAGACGGAGCCCGATTGCCTCCAGGGCGGCCAGCTCGGATTCCCTGTATGCCTCAAGCGCCTTGTCCGGCTCCAGATGCCAGACGACCAGATCCCCGCCCTTTTTGCGGCGGAACAAACCGCCTTTCCCCGCTGAAAGGATGGGGGAAAAAGGCCGATCCAGTCCGGTCAATGCTGAGATTATCTCTTTCTCTTTGGCCGTCTCCCCGATGAAATTGAGGGTCAGATGAAGCCGTTCAGGCGGCACAAAGCGCCCGCGCACACCCTGCTCTTTCAAGGCCTCACAGTTTGATGCGATTGCTTCCAGCCAGTCCTCGGGCAACTCAATGGCGGTAAAGAGTCTTTTTTCCACAGCGGCCATAGGCATATTCTGCCACACGTCCGCCCAAAGAAAAACGGGCCCCCCTATCAAAAGGAGGGGCCCGCATGTTCCAATTCAGTTTCCTTCAACTCAGAAGTGACTGGATCCAGCTGAGCAGGTTGAAGCGCGAGAAGACAGCGCCCATGACCACCGAAACCACCGACATGATCTTGATCAGGATGTCAAGCGAAGGTCCCACGGTATCTTTTAATGGATCGCCGACGGTGTCGCCAACGATGGCATGCTTATGTTCCTCGGACTCGCGGCTCAAGCCCTCAATACCGCCCACTTCGATAAACTTCTTGGCATTGTCCCAGGCACCGCCGGCGTTGCCGGTAAAGAGCGCCAGCATGATGGCTGAAATGGTCGAACCGATCAGGAGCCCCGCGACAAACATGGGGCCGAGGATAAAGCCGGTAACAACCGGAAAGAGAACGGCAAAGAGAGCAGAAACTCTCATCTCCTTCAGTGCGCCCCTGGAGGAGATGGCAATGCAGGTTTCATAGTCCGGCAGGACCTCTCCCTGGAGCAGACCCTTGATTTCACGAAACTGCCTGCGCACTTCGACCACCATGACCCGGGCCGTCTTGGTTACCGAGTCAATCAGCATGCCCGAGAACATGAAAGGCAGGGCGCCGCCCACCACCAGTCCGACCAGGGTCAGGGGCTGAATGGCGTCCAGGATGATCCGCTCGGTCGGAGGCGTGAAGGTGAAAAGGTAGGAAGAGATCATGGACAGGGCAGCCAGAGCCGCGGAGCCGATGGCAAAGCCCTTGCCGATGGCAGCCGTTGTATTGCCCACCGCATCCAGGGTATCCGTGATCTGGCGCACCCCATTGTCCAGGAAACTCATTTCCGCGATGCCGCCGGCATTGTCGGCGATGGGCCCATAGGTATCCACCGAGACGGTCGCTGTGACGAAGGACAGCATGCCGGTCGCCGCCATGGCGACCCCATACATGCCAGCCAGCTGGTAGGCGCCCAGGATGGCCAGCCCTAGCGTCACGCAAGGGTACATGGTCGATTTCATGCCGACAGCCAATCCCTCGGTCACGGTCAAGGCGACACCTTCTTTGGTTGATTCGGCGATGACCTTGGTCGGTTTATAGGAATAGCTGGTGTAATATTCCGCGAAGACCCCGATGATAATCCCGCTGATCACGCCCATGCTGGCTGCCAGCAGGGGTGAAATCCAGCCAACCGCAAATTGGGCATTCTTCATTTCGACCGGGTTCATCCGGCCAAACATGATCCAGGCCAATACGAGTCCGAAGATCAGGGTTGCGCCGGCTGAGATCCAGGTCGACATATTGAGTTCATGGTGAGGGTTTTCCGACAATTTCTTTTTGAGAAGAAGCGACATTATCCCGATGACGCAGGCCACAAGCCCGCCCGCGGCAAAGACCAGCGGGTAGTTGATCATGGCGGAGACCATGCCCTTGCTTACATCGACGTGGTGGCTTCTGAAAACTTCACAGGCCAGGATGACCGCAGACATGATGGCGCCGACGTAAGACTCGAGAAGATCAGAGCCAAGTCCGGCCACATCGCCCACATTGTCTCCGACGTTGTCTGCAATGGTGGCAGGATTTCTCGGATCGTCCTCAGGAATATCCACCTCGGTCTTGCCCACCAGATCGGCCCCCATGTCGGCCGCCTTGGTATAGATGCCGCCGCCGACCCGGTTGAACATGGCGATGATGGAACAGCCGAGCGCGTAGCCTGAAAGGGTGATGGTAAAGGTGGTCGGTAATCCCCACCAGTTGATGTGCTGAACCCCGTCAACGATATCGCGCATCTGTCCGAATACGTGCCCAAAGACCAGGTAGACAATCAGGATTCCCAGGAGGGCAAAGCCCCCGACACAAAGACCCATGACAGTTCCGCCCCGGTAGGCCACTTTCAAAGTCTCACTCAAACTTCGCGATTCGCGGGCCTTGTTGGTCACCCGGACATTGGAATAGGTGGCAATCTTCATTCCAATAAAACCCGCCAGGGCGCTCATGACTGCCCCGACAATAAAAGCCACCGCCATCTGCCAGGTGATCAGGATGCCCAGGATCACCGAGATAATGGCTGCGATGATGGCGACCACCCGGTATTCGTAATTAATGAAGGTCGAAGCGCCGAGGCGGATGGCCGCGGCGATTTCCTGCATCCGTTCCGTCCCCTCATCCATCCGCTTGACCGCATAGTAGTTGATGGCCGCGTAACCGAGCGCCAGCACAGTCCCGAAGGCCATGATAACCGTCAAGATGACAAGACTCATCTTCTCTCTCCTTGTTCTTTAGTTGGGGAATTCATCCGCCCGAAAGGGCCCGCCCCCTTCACACCACTAGATGGTATCACGCTTTTGGTCAAATGCAAGCCAAATGCGAAGGAAAGCCCGGCACCTCTCAAGGTGCCGGGCTCCGCTGTTAACATATCAAGACAATGTCAACGCCAGGCTTGCTCCATCCGGCAATTATTTTCCGAACTGAGCGTCGTTGTTGCCGGAGGTCGACGTCCACATCTCAAGCATGTTGATGGGGTCGTTGAAGTCAGCGATCCAGCCGTGACGGGCAACGTCATAATGGCCGGCTTTTCTTTCAGCCAGGGTGGTATCCCAATCCTGCTGATTAACGGTCATTTCAATCCCGAGCTGGGCCAGGTCGTCGATGATGATCTGAGCGATCTGGGCGTGAGCCTCATGGGTATTGAAGAGATAGTTGATGTGGATCGGATTCGAGTCGAGGAGTTTGCCGTCGCCGCCGAATTCGTAGCCGGCCTCTTCAAGCAGTTCTCTCGCCTTGTCGAGATCCTGCTCGTAGGGGTAGTAGCCCGCGGAGGCCTCATCCGGATAGGAGTAGGCAGCGGTATTGCGTTTGAACTCGTGACCGGTGCCATCCAGCATCATGGGCGGGATGAAGGAGTTGGCCAGGGTCTGGCCGGTCTGTCCCACTACGTCGACGATGTACTGACGGTCGATGGCATACATGACTGCCCATCTGACCTTGGCCGCCTGAGCGACCGACATGCCGTCAAACATATCGGACTTGACGTTGAAGATGACAAAATAGGTCCCCAGGTTGTCCACCACGTGGAACTCCGGATTGTTCTCCTCGAGAAGCTTCTTGATTTCAGCCGGCGGTACGTTGTCGATGAAATCGAGGTCACCGGCCGTGTACATCTGATAGATGACCGGATCATCGTCGTTGAGGACGAAGTGCAGCTTCTGGAGCTTGACATTGTCAGCCCGGTGGAAGTGCGGATTCTTCTCAAAGGTGATGCTGCGGTTGTGCTCCCAGCCCGTGTTCATGAAGGGGCCGTTGGAGATGTAGCCGCCCTCCTGGGTCCAGGCAGCGGGATCCTTGATCTTGCCGTCGGTGTCCCTGTAGCCGGGTGCGCCTTCGACTGAAGCCTTGTGGACCGGGAAGTAGGTCGGGAAGGCGCAAAGATCGAGGAAGTAGGCCGTAATGGCTTTCAGCTCGATGGTCAGCGTCTTGCCGTCTTCCGAGGCCTTGACAGCCAGGTTCTCGACATCTTCCGTGTCATCCTCGGGCCAGCCCTTGATGCAGTCCAGCATGTAACGGTAGTCGGCTCCGACTTCCGGATCGGCGGCGCGCTTGAGTGAATACTCGAAGTCGTGCGCGTCAAAGGGGTCGCCGTTGGACCATTTCAGGCCGTCACGCATGGTGAAGGTGTAGGTCATGCCGTCGTCGGAAATGTCAATTTTCTCGGCTGTGTCGGGCACCAGCTCCATCTTCTCGTTGTAGGTCACCAGACCGGAGAAGGAGTTGACCGCCATGACCGCTCCGTCAACGGCCGAGTTGAGCGCGGGATCGATGTACTGCGGCTCACTGGCAATGCAGAGATTCAGGGTGTCACGGTCCCCAAAGGTCGCTTTTTCAAAGTACTTGTAAGCGTAGGGCGTGACATAGTAGCCTTCAACTCCGGGCTTGGCCATGTAGTTGTCGTTGTAATGGTAGATCGGCACAATGGCGCCGGTCGCCATCAACATGTCTTCCGCTTCGTGCATGGCAGCCAGACGGGCATCCATGTCCTGCGTTGTCTTGATGAACTCAATCAGATCATCGTAGGCCTTCCAGTCGTGCGGATCCGGATATTCATCATCCTCTCCGGGCTCGCCCGGTCCCTCGGTCTCTCCCGGCTGGGTCGGAGCCTCAGTCTTGCCCGGCTCCGGCGCCTTGGTCGGTTCCGCTTCCTTCGGCGCACAGGCAACGAGTGTGAGGATCATGACGAACATCAAAAGGATTGTCAGTAGTTTCTTCATTCTTTCCTCCTTTTTCCTCTCCCCAAAGGGGCTTTCTTCCGGTTTATCACGGTCCGGCCCGGTGTCGGTTGTCAGCCAACCGCTGTCTTTGGTTTCTTCATGTCCCGCAAGTTATGCGTTCGCTTACCTAACGATTCCAGCAGGCGACAAAATGTTCGCCGCCTCTATCCTCAAAGGGGGGTGTTTCCAATGCACACTGCTCGGTTGCGTAAGGGCAGCGCGTTCGAAAGGCGCATCCGCTCGGCACATGCAGAGGGCTCGGAACATCTCCTTCAAGTACAATCCGGTGACTCTCCCGGGCCGTCCTGGGATCGGGAATGGGGACGGCGGAGAAGAGCGATTGGGTGTAGGGATGGATAGGATTGCTGTTGATCTCATCCGTCTTTGCCTGCTCAACCATTTTGCCAAGGTACATGACCGCGATACGGTCGCTCATATAGGTCACAACCAGAATATCATGAGCAATGAAAAGATAGCTCAAATTGAGCTGATCCTGGAGATCCTTGAACATGTTGAGTATCTGCGCCTGGATGGACACATCCAGCGCGGATACCGATTCGTCGCAGACGATGAACTTGGGATTGATGGCCAGGGCCCTGGCAATGCCGATCCGCTGGCGCTGGCCGCCTGAAAACTCGTGGGCATAGCGGGTCGCGTGTTCCTTGTTGAGCCCGACTAGGCGCATCAGGTCATAAACGCGTTCCCTTTGCTCCTTCTTGGTTTTAAAAATCTTATGGATGGACAGGGATTCGCCGATGATATCCTCCACGGTCATGCGGGGGTTGAGTGAGGAATAGGGATCCTGGAAAACCATTTGCATGTTGCGCCGAAGTGAGCGGACGTTCTTCTCGGAAATCAGCGATCCGTTAAAATAGACATCGCCTGCCGTCGGCGGATAAAGCCACATGAGCGCCCGACCGACTGTGGTCTTGCCGCAGCCGGATTCACCGACCAGGCCCAGGGTTTCCTTGTGGCGGATGAAAAAGGAGACATCATCAACCGCCTTGAGCGGCAGGGAACTGAAAAGACCCGTCTTGATATTGAAATGCTTGCTAAGATTCCGTACTTCCAGGATGTTGGCCGGATCCGGCTGGTAGTCCAGCTTTTTGGAGGCATCCCTTTTACCGGCATTTGCCTTGGCGGCAGACTCCTTCACTTGGCTGGTCATGCGCTGTCGCCTCCCTCTTCTTTGGTTTCTGCGCCCCGGTGATTCAACAGATATTCGCGGACATTGACCCAGCAGGCGGCCGACTGTGTTTCTGACAGGACGATCTCCTCGGGACTTTGTTCCAGACAGATTTCCATGGCTGCCTGGCAGCGGGGGGCAAAAGCGCATCCCTCCGGCAAGTTGAGAAGGTCAATGGGGTTACCTGCAATGGGTACCAGCCGCTCGTCGGATTTCTGTGACTTGGGAATGGACTTGAGCAGGTTCTTGGTGTACTCATGCTTGGGTGAGTAGAAGATGTCGTCCGTTGTCCCCCGCTCACAGATGGATCCGGCGTACATGACGATGATTTCGTCACACATATCCGCAATCACGCCCAGGTCATGGGTGATCATGATGACGGCCATGCCGAACTGCTGCTGCAGCTCTTTAATCAGCTCAAGGATCTGGGCCTGGATGGTCACATCGAGGGCGGTCGTCGGCTCGTCCGCAATCAGGATGTCCGGCTCACAGGCGAGCGCCATGGCAATCATGACCCGCTGGCGCATGCCGCCCGACAGTTCATGGGGATATTGTTTGATGCGCCGCTTGGGGTCATTAATGCCCACAAGCCGGATCAATTCAAGCGAGCGCTCCCTGATTGCCTGGCCCCTGCGGTCGGTGTGCAGCCGGATGGCCTCATCCAGCTGATTGCCGATGGTGTAAACAGGATTCAGTGAGGTCATGGGATCCTGGAAAATGATGCTGATGCTCTCGCCTCTGTACTCCCGCATCTTTTTGTCGGACAGCTTCAAAAGATCCTTTCCCTTGAAAATGATTTCTCCGCCGGTAACGCGGCCGGGAAAGGATAAAATCTGCATGATCGAATAAGCCGTCACACTCTTCCCGCTCCCCGACTCCCCGACAATGCCCAGGACCTTGCCGCGGTCCAGTTCAAAGGAGATGCCGTTGACTGCCTTGACTTCCCCGGAATCTGTGAAGAATGAAGTGCTTAGATTTTTAACTTCCAACAAATGTTCTGCCATGTCTATTTCCTCAACTTAGGGTCAAAAGCATCGCGCAGGCCGTCTCCGATTAGATTCAGGGCCAGCACGATCAAGGAGATGATGACCGCCGGAAAAATCAGCTGGTAGGGGTAGGCCTGCATGCCCTGCCGCGCTTCACTTGCCAGCGAGCCCAGGCTGGGCATGGGCACCGCCACACCCAGGCCGAGAAAGCTTAGGAAACTTTCCGTGAAGATGGCCGAAGGAATCTGGAGGGCCGTTGAGATAATGATGACACTGATGCAGTTGGGCAAAATATGCTTGCGGATGGTTCTCGCCTTGGATGCGCCCATGGAATTGGCGGCCAGTACATATTCATTTTCCTTGATGGACAGGATCTGACCCCGGATCAGGCGGGCCATGCTGACCCAGTAAAGGAGGCCGAAGACGATGAACATGCTGATCATGCCGGTGCCGATTTTGGCCAGGATGGTTCCCTGAATCTGCTTTCCGATGGTTTCCTTGAGAACAAAGGACAGCAGGATAATCATCAGGGTATCAGGCAGCGAATAGATGATGTCCACGATCCGCATCATGACCAGGTCGGTCTTGCCGCCCAGAAAACCGGATATGGATCCGTAAATCAGGCCGATAACCAAGACGATCAGACTGGCGAAAAAACCCACAATCAGCGAAACCCGGGTTCCGATGATGACGCGGATGAAATAATCCCGCCCCAGCGGGTCCGTTCCCATGACATGCGGGAAGAGATCCCCGCCCTTATCGATGTATTCCTGTTCTTTTTCAGACCACTCATAAGGCCGCAAATTGGCGACCGTCCGGTCGCGCTGACCCTCCACCCGGATGGTTTCGCTGTACTTGTAAGGCACGAACTTGGGGATGATCACGATGGCCAGGATGATCAGTATCAAAACAATCACACTGGTCATGGCCATTTTATTCTTTTTGAAGTTTTTGAAGCCGTCCCGCCAGAAAGTACTGGGCGGACGCATGACTTCGAAACTCTGTTTGTCCTCCTCTGAAGCCAGGGTAAACTTGGACAGGTCGACTTGCATGCTCAGCAGGTTTTTGGCAAAAGGTGCCCGTTTATTTCCGTCACTCATGACAGCCCCCTAATCGAATGTGATCCTGGGATCAACCATCTTATAAATAAGATCGCTGATCAGTGTCATGATGACCATGAGTGAAGCCAGGAAAATTGTCGTTCCCATAATCATGGTGTAGTCCCGGTTGAGAATGCTCTGAACAAACTCAAGGCCGAGGCCGGGCATGGTAAATACCGTTTCCACCACCATGCTTCCCGTCAATGTATAAGCCACCATGGGACCCAGGTAGGTAATAATGGGCAGAACTGCGTTCCGGAGGGCATGTTTAAAAACAACTTTTCCGGGGCTGACACCTTTGGACCGGGCTGTCCGGATGTAGTCGTCAGCCATGACATCCAGCATGCTTGACTTGGTCAGCCGTGTGATGTAGGCCGCCGGGTAAAGGGAAAGAGACAGGACGGCCAGAAAATAGTTGGGTCTTACTTCGTTATAGACGGGGAACCAGCCCAGCTTGAGTGCAAAGACCAGCAAAATCAAAGTGGCCATCACAAATCCCGGCACCGACTGAAACAGGGTGGTGAAAAAGATGATGACACGGTCAGTCATCTTGTTGCGGCGAAGGGCCGCAATGACTCCCAGGGTGATGCCGATGGCAAAGGAGGCGATAATGGAATAGCCGCCAATTCTGGCTGATACCGCAAATTTCTTGTTGATGGTTTTGATGATCTCCCGGCCGTTGCGCATGGAAATACCCAGATCCCCGTGCAGCATACGGGTCAGATACATCAAAAATTGCTCGCCGAGGGGTTTGTCAAGATCGTACCGTTCCGTCAGAGCTTTGATTGTCGCGGGATCCGAGGCTTTTTCCTTGTCAAACGGTCCTCCGGGGATCGCATTCATGGTGAAAAAAGTGATGGCAATGACTACAAATACCGTTACAATGGCCAAAAGGATCCGCTTAAGAAAATACCGCCACATTATCCTTGCTACCTCCCACTTTCAGCAGATATTCCCAGGATGATGCATGCAGCCGGATGCCTCGCCCTTCTCCATATCACGCTCACGTTGACCCGGGCCGGTTTATTCAAGCCGGATGTCCGGTTGCCCCCTGACCGACCGGGGGCTGAATGCTTTGTTAACGATAAATGAACAAAGACCTCTTGTCAATCTTATGCCCGTTGCCATCTGGTCTGCGCCTGTTCATTATACCAATTATTAGGACAGTTGCGGGTCGGACTTCCTGCACTTTCACAAAGCATACCGTCCGTTTTTCAGATAATTGGAGGGCAGGCCGGTCGGCCTCCCAGGTATCTTCGTGCAATCACCCATCATTAATTATGACAATTTCCCGACTATTATACACCTTTAAAGCAATGAATCATGCCGGCCCGCCTCAGGCTGCTGTCTCAAATTGACTGTTATACAGTCCCGCATAGAAACCGTTCAGCGCCATCAGCTCATCATGGCTGCCGCGCTCGATGATGTTCCCCTCCTGCATGACCAGGATGACATCGGCATTCTTAATCGTCGACAGGCGGTGGGCGATGATGATGGAGGTCCTGCCCCCCATCAGCTGATCCAGAGCCCGCTGGATGTTGAGTTCAGTCCGGGTGTCAATCGAGGAGGTCGCCTCGTCAAGGATCAGCATGGGTGCATTCTCAATCATGGCCCGCGCGATGGTGATCTGCTGTTTCTGGCCTGCTGACAGATTGGTTTCATCGCCCAGGACCGTATCATAACCGTAAGGAAGTGTTTCGATGAAGTGGTGCAGTCCCACCGCTTCACAGGCACGGATCACCTCCCCGTCACTGACATTTTCCTTGCTGTAGACGATGTTTTCCCGGATGGTGCCCTCAAAGAGCCAGGTGTCCTGCAGAACCATGCAGAACTGCTCCCGGACATTTTCGCGGGTCAGGTCCTGGATGTTGATCCCGTCAATGGTAATCAGGCCGTGTTCAATTTCATAAAAGCGCATCAAAAGATTGACCATGGTGGTCTTGCCGGCACCGGTCGGGCCCACGATGGCGATTTTCTGACCCGGTTTCGCCCAGGCGGTAAAATCGTGGATCACATCTTCCTCCATGCCTTCGTAACGGAAACGGACATTGCGGAATTCCAGCTGGCCTCTGACTTGGTCTAGGTGTTGAGTCTTGCCGCTTTCGTCTTCGACTTCCTCTTCCTCCAAAAACTCAAAGACGCGCTCACTGGCTGCCGCCGCGGACTGCAGCCGGGTCGCCACCTGGGCGAAATCCTGCAAGGGATGAGAAAAGAGCCGGATGTACATCATGAAGGCCACAATGGTGCTGAAGGGGATCCGCCCCTGGAATACGAAGATCCCGCCCATGATGCTGACTGTGACAAAACCGAGATTGCCCATGAAGAACATCATGGGCATCATCATGGAGGACAGGGCCTGCGACTTGAAGGCAGAGGTCTTCAGCCGGTCGTTTATCTTGTCGAAAGTCTTCCTGGCACCCTTTTCGCCGTTGTAGGCCCTGACAATGTTGTGACCGGCGTAAATTTCCTCGACATGGCCGTTCATGTCACCCAGGTCGCGTTGCTGCGCAACGAAATATTTGCGGGAAGCCCGGATGGTCAAAGTCATGAAAAAGAAGCCGATCAGGGTCACCCCCACCGCAGCCAGGGCCATCCAGACGTTGGCGATGATCATCATGGCCAGAGAACCGAAAAAGAGGGTGACGGAGGAGCCGATGGAGGCGATCCCCTGGTTGAGCGCCTGGCTCACACCATCCACATCGTTGGTGACCCGGCTCAAAATATCGCCGTAGGAAACCCGGTTGAAGTAGTTGATGGGCACCTTGTTGATTTTCTCGGCTACGTGCCTCCGCATCCTTTTGGAAATGGTCTGTGCCACCCCGGTCATGAAAAAGTTCTGAAAATAATTGAGCAGGGCCCCCGTGCCATAGATAGCGATCAGACCCGCAATCAGAAGCCGCATGGCCCTGAAATCAATGGATCCGGTCATGCCCTTTTCGATGACGTCGACCACCATGGCCAGGCGCCTGGGCCCGATCAGGGAGAGGATGGCCCCGGCTGAAGCGCCCAGAAAAGAAGCGATAATGGGAAGCCGTTCTGTCCTGCTGTAGGCGATCAGTTTGCCCCAGGTCTTTTTGAAATCCTTGGGCTTCTCGACCGGACGGCCGATGCCGCCCCGCCCGCCGCCCATTTGCGGCTGCCTGCGGATCCTGGTATCATCACCGATTTTTATTCCTTCTGGCTCATGACGCCAACTCCTCCATGGACAGCTGCGACAGGGCAATCTCCTGATAGACTTTACAGTTTTTCATCAGTTCGGCATGGGTTCCCGCACCGACCAGTTTCCCCTCGTCGAGGACCAGGATCTTGTCCGCGTCGCGGATGGTTCCAATCCGCTGCGCCACGATGACGGTGGTGGCCCCTTTCATTTTATCTTTGAGGGCATGGCGCAGAGCCTTGTCCGTCCTGTAGTCCAGGGCTGAGAAGGCGTCATCAAAGAGATAAATCTCCGGCTGCCGGTGCACGGCCCTGGCGATGGACAAGCGCTGTTTCTGCCCGCCGGAGTAATTGGTTCCCCCTCTGGCAACCGGGGCTTCATAGCCTTCCGGAAGCGTGTCAATAAAATCTTTTATCTGGGCAACCGAAGCAGCATCTTCCAGACTTTCCGCTGACCTTGAACCGCCATTCCGATCACCGTAATCGATATTGTCCTCGAGGGTCCCCGAAAACAGAAAGGCTGTCTGGGGAACATAGCCGAATTTTTTACGAAGCGCCTGCTGCTTGTACTCTTTCACGTTGATGCCATCGATCAGAACCGCCCCTTCCGTGGCCTCATAGAAGCGCGGAATCAGGTTGAGCAGGGTGCTTTTACCGCTGCCTGTCGCCCCGATAAAGGCAATGGTTTCACCTCTGGCCGCCTGAAAGGAAATATCCTTCAGCACATAATTGGCCCCGTCCGGATAGCGGAAGCAGACATTCTTGAACTCGATGGCCGAAGTGCTCTCCGGTGCCTCTTCCAGTTTTCCGTCTTTGATCGCCGGCTCTGTTTCGATGACTTCCCGGATGCGGTTGGCGGATACAGCCACCCGGGGCGCCATGGCGAAAAGCATGGTCATCCGCATGAAGGACATGACAATCTGCATGGCGTAGTTCATGAAGACCACCATACTGGAGAACAAAAAGATCTTGTCATGCGCGCCTGCCGCCTGAATGAGCACGGCCCCGATCCAATAGATGGCGATGCTGAGGCCATTCATGATCAGCCCCATGCCCGGGCCCTGCACCATCATGATGCGGTGGGCCGTGAGATTGTTGTGGGTCAATGCTTCATTGGCTTCCTCGAACTTGGCCTCCTGGTAGGGTTCTGCATTGTAGGCTTTGACAACCCTGATGCCCAGCAGATGCTCCCGGGTGATCCGGTTGATGTTGTCAGTTAGGGTCTGAATTCTCCGGAATCTGGGCATAGCGAATTTGAAGATAACGAAAATGATGACCAGCAAAAAGGCGACCGCCACACTCATGGCCAAGGACCACAGGGTCTGCCCCTGACTGGTGATCTTGGTGATGGCCCAGATTGCGGTGATGGGCGCGGGGATCATGATGCGGATCAGCATGGCTGTGTAAAACTGGATCTGCGTCACATCGTTGGTCGAACGCGTGATCAGGCTGGCCGTGGAAAAGCGGTTGATCTCCTCCATGGAAAAAGATGAAACACGTTCAAACTGCAATATGCGAAGCCTGGTCGCAAAGCAGGCGCCAACCCGGGCCGACATGACAGCGACCACGATCATGACCGCAAGGTTACCCAGGGCAGTCAGCAGCATCCAGCCGCCTGTGGTCCAGATCTCCCGCAGGGTATTTCCCTCCGTCATGATCAGCTCGGTCACCCGCTTCATAAATTCGGGTATCTTAAGCTCGAAATAGACGCGCAAAATGGTTAACAGGGAAGCAGCAAAGGCAAGCAGCCAGTCTTGTCTGCGCATGTATTTAAATGTCTTTATCATGCTTATAAGACTTGGACAGTTCCTCCGATTTGTCAAGTGGCAGGCGGACCGTATTCTGCCCTGACAGCCAAAAACCCCGCGCCCTTCACAGCGCGGGGTTTCCTTTCACTCAAAATCGGGCTGACGCTTTATTTCAGAAGCCGGATCTTGCCGATCAGAGGCAGTTCTTTCGCTCTTCCGCCAGACGCGTTGATGATGCCGAGGACAATAAGCGCGATTGAGGGCAGCCATACCAGCAACCATAAGATGGTCGACAGGATTGATAGTGCGGGTGAGATAAACATAAACAAAATGCCCAGAATGATCAGTACCACACTGGCTCCTGCTTCAAAGATGAAGAGAACCAGGCCCTGATTAGCGTGGAAACGCGCGAAGCGAGACTGGGGAGCCGCCAGCAGGGGAACCAGGAAAAGCAGGCCCAGATAGGCCAGGATGGCCATCATTTTATTCTGTTCAATGTCCCTCGGATCGTACTGACCGGTTGTATCCGGCGTGTTCATAAAAGCCGGGCCCTGTCCCGGGGGAGGCGGCCCTTGGTATTGCTGCTGCGGGGGCGCCTGGTATTGCTGTTGCGGGGGCGCCTGGTACTGCTGCTGCGGAGGCGGCTGTTGCACAGGCGCATCCCCCGCCTGTCCCATTATGGGCGAGCCGCACGCCGGACAAAATTTCTCCTTGTCATCGACTTCAAGTCCACAAACACTACAATAAGCCATTCTAGACCTCCTTAATGGAATCGGCTCAGACGTCCCGGATCCGGAATTGACCGCGAATCGCCAAAGCGGGGTGGTGTTGACTAAACCCAACGTAGCGTAATTATACATAATATCTTGGACTATTTAAACAAATGGCTCAAAGAGTATTGACCGTTACCATTGAACTTCGAAATCCCACTTCAGGCCCTGGCCGCGATTGCATAGATCAGAAGATGCTTTACCTTTGGCAGGTAATAGGGAAATGCCTCCCCGCCTGTTTCAAGCAAATGCTCCTCCAGGTAGGCCTCGGCTTCTTGCCGTGTCTTATCCGGCTTGTAATGCCCGAGGAAGTCCAGCGCATCGCGCCTGCTGGTAAAGGGCTGTCCGAATTCGAGCCTCGCTCTCTCTTTTGAGAATGATCGGCCTTCCTTTAGCAAGCTGCGTTCGATGTCTTCCGCTCTTTTCCATCCGGCTCCTTCCATGCCGGAGCCGGTATCGATCACCCTGATCAGGAGCCGGCCTGACAGGTCAATGCAGCGCGACATCAACTCGTAAGAATGTCCAAAAAAAGCCATCAGACCGACCTGGCAGTCAAGAGCAAGCTTACCCGCATCCCCCTCAACAATCTCCATGTTCCTGAATCCCCGCCGCCTGATTTCCTTCCTCAGTGCTTCAAGCACCTGGGGATCCCGATCGACGCAAGTCAGCCGCGCGACGTAGGGCGCCAGTTCCAGGCTCAGCTTTCCCAAACCGCAGCCCCAGTCACAGACCGTGTCGTCCGGCTGGAGAAAGGGTACAAGAAACGAGGCCAGTTGGCGGTGAAAGGAACCGTAGCTGCTGGCCTTTTCGTACCAGTCAATCTGCTTCGGCGTCCAGGTAAAAGCCATCCTCTGCCTCTTGGCGGAAATTCCAGATCAGCTCCTGCCCAGATGGTACTGCCGCTGAAGCTTGTGGATCTCCTCTTCGAATTCCGGAACCGGCCCTTCCACGACCGAATCCCGGATGACCTCCTGGATGGAGAGGTTGCGTACGCGGCCGGGCGGGATTCCCATTTCTTCCAGCCAGCCGGCAAGCTGGGCGGAACTTGAGGCATAGACAATCCGGCCCAGGTCAACCCAGCCGTGAGCTGCCGAACACATGGGGCAATGCTCGCCTGAGGTGTAGACCGTCGCCTTGCGCCTCTCCCCGTCTGTCATATGCTCCGCTGCCCAGCGTGCCAAATTAAACTCCGGATGTTGAGTGTGATCGCCGCACCCCACCTGGTTGCGGGCTTCCATCAGCACTTCCCCTTCACCGGATACCAGGACCGAGCCAAAGGGGGCATCACCTTTTTCCAAAGCCTCCCTGGCCAGCTCGACCGCTCTTTTCAAATGTTTACGATCTTTCTCTGTCAGCATCAATTGATCTCCTTTCCGGTCCTCACCCCTTACCGCTCGTCATTGACCAGCATTGAGAAACTTTGGGGAGGCTCCCTGACAAGCGATACCATGGCGGGCGGCCGGATATCGTATTCCTCGAGCCTGTCAACCGGCAGCCATACAAGCTGCTCCCCATCACCATCCATATTGACGCTATGGCCGGCAAAGGTCATTAGCCGGGGGGCCTTCATCAAATAGTAAAATTCAAGGGTATGACAGACCTTTTTGTCGATCGATCCGTAGCGGCCTCTAAAAAAGTTCTCAACCACACAGAGCAGGCGTTCAATTTGAAATTCGATCCCCGTCTCTTCGAAAAGTTCCCGCCTTACAGCATCCTCGGCTTTTTCACCAAGATAAACAGCGCCACCCGGTGAATAATAGTGCTGGGCCGTTTTTGCGTACATGAAGAGTGCTTTTTCCTCATCCCGGATAATGGCACCTGTTCTGTACCTGAACCACTCATTCCCGCACGTAAATGTACAATCAACCCCTGTCACTTCGTTTCCTCCTCAGATCGGTACACATGATCATTATACGGATAAAAATTCAATCGAGGAAAATAAAAAGACCCGCTTCTTCCGAAGCGGATCCTGAATGCTGGCTCCCCCTGCTGGATTCGAACCAGCGACCCTTCGGTTAACAGCCGAATGCTCTACCGCTGAGCTAAGGAGGAATAAAAGGATCCGGCGAGGACCTACCTTTCCGGGCCGTCTCCAGCCAGGTATTCTCGGCACGGGAGAGCTTAACTTCTGTGTTCGGGATGGGAACAGGTGTGGCCTCTCCGTTAAACTCACCGGAATGGTTGAAA